>CAZAIL010000009.1:0-27792 GCA_964485155.1 uncultured Flavobacterium sp. | reverse complement strand
AAACGATGTAAATATGGAAAACTGCGGAACACTTCCAGATTTTGGAAATTGGTGTACAAAAAGAAAAAATGTGAATGAAAAATGGGGAGATTGTGCTGAAGTGTATCCCGATAAATACAAAGGAATTGAAATGATGATGCCTGCAGCAAAAGCAGTAAGCGCAAAATCTTATGATTTTGATACTGATGGAAATGAAACCACCATAGATTTCGTTAAAATGTTACAAATCGTAAAAGATGCTGGTTATACTGGTTTCATAGGTATAGAATATGAGGGAGGTAGATTAAATGAACCAGATGGAATTAAAGCTACAAAAGATTTATTGTTAAAATCAGCAAAAAAAATTAAATAAATTTAAAATCAACTAGATAATAACACGAATTAACAGTAAGTATTATGAAAAAATCAATTCAATTTCAATTGTCATTAATGATGTTTCTTGAATTTTTTATTTGGGGTGGATGGTTTGTGACTATGGGTACTTTTTTAGGAAGTAACTTAAGCGCCTCAGGAGGAGAAACAGCCATGGCATATTCTACCCAATCTTGGGGAGCTATCATTGCACCTTTTATTATTGGCTTAATTGCAGATAGATATTTTAATGCTGAAAAAATATTAGGAGTTCTACATCTTGTGGGTGCGGTGTTAATGTATCTAATGTCACAATCTACAGAATTTTCTGTTTTTTATCCCTATGTATTAGGTTATATGATTGCCTACATGCCAACCTTGGCGTTGGTAAATTCAGTGTCTTTTAATCAAATGAGCGATCCTGCAAAGCAATTTCCGATGGTTAGAGTATGGGGAACTGTGGGTTGGATTTTAGCTGGTTTAGCTATTAGCTTCCTATTTAAATGGGATTCAATAGAAAATATTGGTCAAGGCATGTTGTCAAATACCTTTACAATGGTTGCTATTGCATCTTTAGTGTTAGGGGTTTTTAGTTTTTCTTTACCTAAAACACCACCATCTATAAGTAAAGATGAAAATGTAACCGTTAAAGATATTTTAGGCTTAGATGCCTTAAAATTATTAAAAGATAGAAATTTTTTAGTCTTTTTTATCTCTTCAGTTTTAATTTGCATTCCATTGGCTTTTTACTATCAGAACATTAGTCCTTTTTTAACAGAATATCAGATAGAAAACTCTACTGCTTGGGCCTCTTTAGGTCAAATATCCGAAGTAGCATTTATGTTATTATTGCCTTTTTTCTTTAAAAAATTTGGCTTCAAAAAAACGATTCTTTTTGGCATGTTAGCATGGGCAATTAGATATGTGCTTTTTGCTTATGGTAATAATGGTGATTTATTTTTCATGATTATTACTGGAATAGCCTTGCACGGAATTTGCTATGACTTCTTTTTTGTGTCAGGTCAAATTTATACAGACTCAAAAGCAGGAGAAAAAGTTAAAAGTGCTGCACAAGGTTTAATAACACTGGCAACTTACGGTGTTGGAATGTTGGTGGGTTTTTGGATTGCAGGACAAGTTGTAGACAAGAATTTACTTTCAGATGGCGCCCACTCTTGGCAAGATATATGGATATTTCCAGCAGTATTTGCAGTTGTAGTAATGGTAATTTTTGCCGTATTATTTAAAGATGAAAAAATAGAATATAAAGGATAGTAATACATGAATAGTTCTAAAATAAGATTAGGAATTTTAGGTGGTGGTGGCAATTCTTTAATAGGCGTATTGCACCGAATTGCTTCCTCAATGTTTGATAGATATCAAATTGTTGGAGGTGTTTTTAACCCCAACTGGGATGAAAATGTTGAGTTTGGCACTAAAATAGGTTTACCATCAGATAGAATTTATATAGATTTTGAAACTTTAGTATCCAAAGAATTACAGTTACCCAAAGAGCAAAGAATGCAGGTAGTTTCTATTTTAACGCCCAACTTCTTGCATTTTTCTATGGCAAAAAAACTGTTAGAAAACGGATTTCATGTCATTTGCGAAAAACCATTAACGACTACCTATCAAGAAGCACAAGAGCTTTATTCAATTCTTCAAGAAAAGAAAACGGTATTTGCGGTCACCTATACTTACACAGGATATCCTATGGTTCGCCAAATGCGCGAAATGATCTTAAATGGAGAAATAGGGAACGTTCAAAAAGTAGATGCACAATATTACCAAGGCTGGATTAGTCCTATTATACATGATGTAGAAAAACGAAAAACAACCTGGCGTTTAAATCCAGAAAAATCAGGGGCAAGTTGTTGTATTGGCGATATTGGAACCCATGCTTTTGATATGTTAGAGTATGTTTCAGGAGTTAAAATTGAAAATATATTAGCAGATTTGAATCATGTTTATGACGATAATCCAATGGATGTAGATGGTACTATTTTGCTCCGATGTTCTAAAAACGTCAAAGGAGTTATTTGTGCAAGTCAGATTGCCACAGGAGAAGAAAATAGTTTTGTAGTAAAGGTGTATGGTGATAAAGCAGGGCTCAAATGGGAACAAGAAAACCCAAATTACTTGTATTTAATGCAAGATGGAAAACCATTACAAGTTTTAAAACCCGGGCATGTATACAATAGTGAGCTATCTTTAGATGGAACAAAATTACCACCAGGACATCCAGAAGGAATTTTTGATGCTATGGGTAATATATATAAAGGAGTTGCAAGAGCAATTTGTAATGAACCTTATAATAAAGGCGAATTTCCAAGCATTATAGACGGTGTAAGAGGTATGAGTTTTATAGAAAAAGCCATCACATCACATAAAAATGGAAATGTATGGGTGAACATTGATGAAAACTATGCATTGTAATTTTTAATTATTGAATAAAAAATATGAAAACAATTAAAGGACCTGCTGTTTTTTTAGCACAATTTATGGATGAAAAAGCACCTTTTAACTCTCTAGAAGGTCTGTGCAAATGGGCAAGTAACCTTGGGTATATTGGCGTTCAAATACCTACACTAGACAAAAGTATTATTGATTTAGATATTGCCTCTGAAAGTCAAACATACTGTGATGAGTTTAAAGGAAAAATAAATTCTTTTGGCTTGGAAATTACAGAACTATCAACTCATATTCAAGGACAACTAGTGGCAGTTCATTCAGCTCATAACTTAATGTTTGATGTTTTTGCACCTAAAGAATTACAAGGAAAACCAAAAGAAAGAACCTTGTGGGCAATAGATCAAATGAAAAAAGCTGCTATAGTAAGTAGGCGCTTAGGATTAAAAACACATGCTACTTTTTCTGGATCTCTACTTTGGCCCATGATGCATCCTTGGCCACAACAACCAAAAGGGTTGGTGGAAACAGGGTTTAAAGAGTTGGCAAATAGATGGCTGCCTATTTTAAACACTTTTGATGATCAAGGTGTAGATGTTTGTTATGAGGTACACCCTGTTGAAGACATTCATGATGGAGATACTTTTGAACGATTTTTAGCAGCAACAGGAAATCATAAGAGAGTTAATATTTTATATGATCCATCACATTTTGTATTACAACAATTAGATTATTTAAAATATATAGATCACTATCATCAATTTATAAAAGCTTTTCATGTAAAAGATGCAGAATTTCATGCCACAGGTAAAAAAGGAACTTTTGGTGGTTATAATGATTGGAAAAATAGAGCAGGAAGATATCGTTCACCTGGAGATGGGCAAGTAGATTTTAAGCAAGTCTTCTCAAAACTAACAGAATATGGTTGTGACGTTTGGGCAGTATTAGAATGGGAGTGTGTTATTAAAAGTCCAGCTCAAGGAGCAAAAGAAGGTGTGTCTTTCATTAACAATCACCTCATTGAAACGACAAGTAAAAAGTTTGATGATTTTGCAGGAAGTGAAGGAGATAAAAATGAAGACCAATTAAAAAGAATTATAGGAATTTAATATTATAAATATGGCAAGAATAACTTTATTAGTGTGTTTGTGCTTTTTAGTAGCATGTAACCAATCAGAAAAAAAATCGAAAGGAAAAGAGGAAACACAGAAGATTGAAACATCAAGTGAAACAATCAATGATGATGATTGGACAATTTTATTTGATGGAAGTTCACTAGATAATTGGCGAGGATACCTTTCTGAAGACATATACCCAGAATGGACTATTAAAGATGATGCCATGGTATTTACTCCAGGTAAAGAAGGAGGGAGAAATATCATTTCAAAGAAAATGTATACTAATTTTATTTTATCACTAGAGTGGAAAATATCAGAAGCAGGGAATAGTGGTATTTTTTGGGGTGTCTATGAAAGCGAAAAGTTTTCTGAGGCTTATATGACTGGCCCTGAGATACAGGTCTTAGACAATGCAAAGCATCCAGATTCATTTGTTGGTAATGGAATTCATAAGGCCGGATCTTTATATGATATGATTGGGTATCCAGAAGAAGATATATATCCAGCTGGAGAATGGAATAGCTGTGTTATTGAAGTTAACCATAAAATTAACAATGCAAATGTAACAATGAATGGAAAGACTACAATTTCATTCCCTCTTTATGGAGTTGAATGGGAAAAAATGGTTGCCAATTCAAAATTTAAAGACTGGGAGGGTTTTGGAAAATTTAAAACAGGTTATATTGGCTTACAAGATCATAGCGATCAGGTTTCTTTTAAAAAAATAAAAATAAAAGAAATTTAATTTTACTGAATTACAGCTAAATACTATCGGTTTTTATTAGCAATTCAATCAATAATGAATAGCGAAAACCTTTTCGCTATTTGTCTTTATTTTATAATTTAAAACCCAAAAAAATGGTAATTTGGTATTCAAATTTTATCAAATTCATATTTAAGAATTAAAAAAGTATTAAATTTGTAAAAAATCAAACATTAATTCAAACAAATCATTATTAATTAAAATTAAACTTTTATGAAAAACAGTTTACTTAAAAAACCTTTGTTGATTGTTATGCTTCTAATAGGGAGCTTAACATTTGGACAATCAATCAAGGGAGTTGTTACTGACGCAGATGGTAGCTTACCAGGTGTTAGTATTACTATTAAAGGTACAACAACAGGAGTCCAAACAGATTTTGACGGAAACTATGCAATTAACGCCAGTCAAGGCGATGTATTAGTTTTTAGCTATCTAGGGTATGCAACAGAAGAGAGAAGCGTAGGTTCTCAAAATGTTATAAATGTTACAATGGTACAAGACAGATCAGAGCTAGATGAGATTGTTATTATTGGGTATGGTTCAACTACTATTAAAGACGCTACAGGTGCTGTAGCATCTGTAAAAGCAGGAGACTTTAATCAAGGAGTAATTTCTTCTCCAGAACAATTAATCCAAGGAAAAACTGCGGGTGTACAAATAGCTTCTGCTAGTGGTGAGCCAGGCGCAGGAATAGCAATTAGAATTAGAGGTTCTAATTCTATTAGATCAAATAACAATCCTTTATTTGTGGTGGATGGTATTCCGCTTTCAGATGAATCAACAGTTCCATCTTCTGGAGGTGTTGTTGACGGAGGTGATTCTGCAAGAAACCCTTTAAGCTTTATAAATTCTTCAGATATAGAATCTATATCTGTTTTAAAAGATGCTTCAGCAACCGCTATTTACGGTTCCAGAGGTTCTAACGGTGTTATAATTATTACCACAAAAAGTGGTAAAAACAGTAGAGGGGGAGTTTTCGAATTTTCTTCAAATCTTAGTTTTTCAGACCCTGCTAACAGATATGACTTGTTTAATGCTGATCAATACAGATCAAATTTTACGACTGTTACAGGAAATCAAGTACCTACATTTGACGACGCTGGTGGTAACACTGATTGGCAAAATGTAATTATGAGATCTACAGTATCTTCAAATACTAATTTCACCTATTCAAATAGTTATGATAAGGGTAATTTAAGAGCTAGTTTTTCTTATGCTGATCAAAACGGTATTCTTGAAAAATCTGGACAAGAAAGAATTTCAGGAAGAATAAATGCTACTCAATTCTTTTTAGAGGATAAATTAAAGTTAAACGTACAAAGTTCTTTTGCACGTGTTAATGACGAGGTGCCTCTTGTAAGTGGAGGAGCAGGAGCTAGTGGAAATATTATAGGTGCAGCATATGCAGCTCTTCCTACTTGGCCAAATGACCCAAACTTCTTTTTAGAAGGAAATAGATTAAATCCTGCTAACATGTTAGCGAACTATGATGCAACAACAGAGACCGAGAGATTGCTTTTAAATGCTTCTCTAGAATATTCTATTACTGATAATTTAACTGCTAAAGTTAATTTGGGATATGATAATTCTAATTCTGACGCCAGCTCTTTAGTTACAGGAGAATACAACAATTCAGGTAGAATTACAGGAAATGGTCAAGCATCTTTTAATACTTTAGAAGTTACAAGTAATTTAGTTGAATTTACTATGAATTACAACAAAGACTTTGATAATTCTAACTTGGATGCTACATTAGGTTCTTCATTTCAAGACTTCAGACGTCAAGGATTTTCATCCCAAGGATGGGGAATTGGAGGTGCTTCTAGCTTAGCTTCAATAACTTCTGAATTACAGTCTGGAGTATCAGGTGCATATCAACAGTTTGGGTATGATTCTAACTCAAGTTTTGTAAATAGATTATCTCCATTTAATAACTCAGATGTACTTTCTGCAGGATCGTCATTTAGTGCTTTATGGCTAGATACTTTTGATAACACAGATGAACTTCAATCGTTCTTTGGTAGAGTAAATTATTCCTTAAACGAAAAGTATTTATTCACTGCAACTGTTAGAGCAGATGGTTCTTCTCGTTTTGGTACAAATTCAAAATATGGATTTTTCCCTTCAGCAGCTTTCGCATGGAAATTGAGTGAAGAAGATTTTGTAGGTGAAAATATCTCAACATTAAAGTTAAGAACAAGTGCTGGTATTACTGGTAATCAGGGAGGACTAGGGTATGCTAATTATTTAAAAAGACAACGTTTTTCTTCTCCAGGGATAAGTGATGATGGAACTATTAACAGACCAGGATTAACTACTGTTTCTGTACAAAATCCTGACTTGAAATGGGAGTCAACATTAGATTTAAATGTTGGATTAGATTTTGGATTTAATTCTGATAAACTTAGAGGTGCAATAGACCTCTATCGTAAAGAAACTAGTGATCTTTTATTTAGACAGTCTGCTGCCGCACCAGCTTTTGATCCTTTTGTATTTAAAAATTTAGAAGATGGAAAGGTTATCAATCAAGGAGTAGAATTTAGTTTAGGTTATGAGTTGGTAGAAACTGAAAACTCAAGTTTTTCAGTTGATTTTAATATTGCTTATAACAAAAACACTGTTGAAGGTCTTAGAGGAGCTACCGCAGACTTTGGAGTTTTAAATGGACCAGGTCTTACAGGTGCATTTGCACAACGCCTTGGGGAAGGAATGTCTTTATTTTCTTACTACATGGCAGAATATTCTGAAGATGCTACTGGTACACCAAATTTTTCAGCAGATACCAAAGATTTTGTTGGTAAAGACGCTCTTCCAGACATAAATACTGGACTTTCTTTAAACTTTAAATCGGGTAATTTTGACGCATCAGCTTATTTCTCTGGTCAGTTTGGTTTTTATGTTTACAACAATACAGCAAACGCATTCTTAAATAGACCTACTTTTGCAACATCAAGAAATGGAACAAGTACTGGTTTGACTAATACATCTCAAGAAGTTTCAACATTGTACTTAGAAAAAGGAGATTTTATAAGATTACAAAACTTGTCATTTGGTTATAATGTTCCTTTAAAAGAAAAAGGATCTTTAAAATCTATGAGACTATCTTTAAACGGACAAAACCTGTTTATAATAACAGATTACAGTGGTTTAGATCCTGAAGTATCATCTGCAACGGGTGATTTAGGAAGTGGAATTCCAAGTGCAGGGATTGATTACACATCATTCCCAAGACCTAGAACGATAACTTTTGGAATAAGTGCAAAATTTTAATAAATAAAAATTATGAAATACTTAAATAAAACATACTCAAAAACCTTTGTGGCCTTACTTATGTCCATTGGGTTAATATTTTCATGTTCCGACCTGGAAATTAATGAAACAGATTCTATACTTGCCGCTAATTTTGATGGACTTAGTCCTGAACAAGCTAGTAGTTCGTTAGATAACATGTATAATAGCTTAAATGGTTACATAGGTGATCAAGCAAATTTATTTGCATTGAGTGAAGTTACAACAGACGCATTATTAATTCCTACTAGAGGTTCTGATTGGGGTGATAATGGTATTTGGAGACAATTACATCAACATACATGGACTCCAGATCATGCTTTTATTACAAACGTATGGAATCAATGGAATGAACTTCAACTGACAGGTAGTGAAATTATAGATGATCGTTCAGGATCTTCTGATAATGTTAGAGCTCATGCTCATTTTTTAAGAGCTTTAGGGATGTATGTAATATTGGACAACTTTGGTCAAGTACCTTTTAGAGATACCACTGCTTCTCCAGTTGACGATCCTATTGTTTATTCAGGAGCTGATGCAGTTAGTTTTATAGCTTCAGATTTAGAAGCTGCTATAGCTGGTTTAGAAGCTGGAACTGCAAATGGAGATTATAATCGTGGAACAAAAACAGCTGCTAGATATTTATTAGCAAAAGTGATGTTAAATAAACACGTGTTTACAAATACCTCAGCAGATGCTGCAGACATGAATAGAGTAATTTCTTTAGTAGATGAAATTTCTTCAGATGGTTATCAGTTACAAAGCGGATATTTTAATATTTTTAAAGCCTCTGCTGACACTGAAACTATCTGGTATATTCCAACAGCCGTAGGTAACAGAATTTTCAACACATTACACTATAGCTCTACAGAGATTGGTGGTGGTGGTTGGAATGGTTTTTCAACCTTAGCTGATTACTATGATTTATTTGAAGGAGATGCTAATAATAATAGATTAGATGCAGATGGAAATCCAATAGATGGACAAGAAGAAAGAAGAGGTGGTGTACCACCAGCTGGAATTTCAAATGGTTCTTCAAGTGATCCTCTCATAAATGGAGATGATAATGGAGATGGTTATATAGATGGTTCAAATGTTGGTAATGGCTTTTTAATTGGTCAACAATATACTCCAAATGGAACTCCATTAAACGAAAGAGGAGGTTCTCCATTAAGCTTTACAAGAGATTTTACAAATGCTGCTTCAGGAGCTGCTAGTTTAACCGATAATAATGAAGTTTCTGGTATTAGAGTTATTAAATATAACCCTCGTTTTGGAGCTTTTAAAGAGCATGAAATATTTTTTAGATATTCTGATGCATATCTTATGAAGGCCGAGGCAATGCTTAGATCAGGTCAAGATGCATCTGCAATGGTAAATTCATTAAGAGCAGTTAGAGGTGCTTCACCATTAGCTTCTGTAGGAGAACAAGAAATTTTAGATGAAAGAGGTAGAGAACTTTTTGTAGAATTTTGGAGACGTAATGATTTAATTAGATTTGGTCAATTCACAAAAGACTGGGATTTCAAAGAATCTAGTGCTATTGGAAATACAGATCGTCACGTTTTCCCAATTCCAGCATCTCAAATAATTTTAAATCCTAATTTAGTTCAAAATTCAGGATATTAAATTTTATCTTTTATTGATATTAAAATTAAAGAGGGTATTTATACCCTCTTTAATTATTTATAAAACTTATTTACTTTAAATATAGTAACCTCTTACAGAATGAAAGAGTTTATAGTATGCAGTTTACTTTTTTTATTAGTGTCTTGTCACAATAATGATTCTTTATTTGTTTTATTACCTAGTAACAAAACTCAAATAAAGTTTCAAAATAAACTGACAAGTACAACCGATTTAAATATTTTAAATTATCTATATTATTATAATGGAGCAGGAGTAGCAGCTGCAGATTTTAATAATGATGGTTTCGCTGATTTGTATTTTACAGGAAATCAAACTGAAGATAAATTGTATTTGAATTTAGGAGGGCTTGAATTTAAAGATATTACCAAACAGGCACTTATCAATAATGCAACTCCTTGGACTACCGGTGTCACAACTGTAGATATTAATAATGACGGATTTCTAGATATCTATATTTGTAAAATAGGAATGCATAATTCAATTAAAGGAGAAAATTTATTATATGTAAATCAGGGTCCAGGTAAAAATGGAGTTCCTACTTTTAAAGAGGCTGCTTCTTTTTATGGTTTAGACATTGCTTCTTTTGCAACACAAGCTTCTTTCTTTGATTTTGATAAAGATGGAGATTTAGATCTGTTTTTAATCAACCATTCTTTATATCCTAATAGTAATTATGGGAAAGGTGCTATAAGAAGAGAAGTAGATCAAATGTCTGGAGATAAATTATTTGAAAATAAACAAGGAAATTTTGTAGATATTTCTTCTCAGTCTGGCATTTTTCAAGGAAAAATTGGATATGGCTTAGGATTATCAGTCGGAGATGTAACTAATGATGGTTATCCAGATATTTATGTAGGGAATGATTTTTTTGAAAATGATTACCTATATATAAATCAAAAAGACAAAACCTTCAAAGAAATTATTTCTAAGGATAAATCAGCTTTAGGGCATACCTCTCATTTCTCAATGGGAAATGCTATTGCCGATTTAAATAATGATGCTCAATTGGATATTGTTTCTTTAGATATGTTGCCAGAAAATTTAAAAACATATAAAACTTCAGGGTTAGAATATCCATACCAGACATATCAATATTATTTAAAAAACGGATATTCTCCTCAGTTTATGCAAAACACATTGCATTATAATAATGGCAATGGAACCTTTAGCGAAGTAGCTTATTTAAGCGGTATTGCTGCAACAGAATGGTCATGGAGCCCAATTATTGGAGATTACAATAATGACGGCTTTAAAGACCTTTATATCACTAATGGGATCTTAGGAGCCACCAACGATATGGATTTTATAAACTTTATTTCAAATGAAGCAATTCAAAAACAGTTGGCTACAGAAAAATCACAAAGAAATTTAGAACTATCCAAGCAAATTCCTCAAAAAAAAGTTAAAAACTATTTTTATAAAAATAATGAAGACAAGACATTTAGCGATGTAACTTCAACATGGACTTCTCACGGAAGCTCATTCAGTAATGGAGGTGTTTCTGTAGATTTAGATAATGATGGTGATTTAGATTTGGTTGTTAATAATATCAATGAAGAAGCGTATGTATTAGAAAATAATTCAAATAAAATTTATCAGAATAACTATTTAAAAATAAAGTTTAAAGGAAATTCAAATAATACATCTGGAATAGGGACAACTGTAAAAGCGTATTATAAAGATCAAGTAATCACCGAAGAAAATTATACGACAAAAGGATATTTGTCATCTGTAGAACCTAAAATACATCTTGGGCTAGGAGATGCTACAATAATAGATTCATTGCAGATTATTTGGGGAAACAATAAGTTTCAAACATTAAAAAACATACAAACCAATCAAGAAATAGAAGTTTTTTATAAGTATGCCACTAAAAAATATCGTCATACAGCTATTAAAAAACAACCCTCTTTTTTAGTGAATAAAGATTCTATTCTTAGTTTTAAACACAAAGATTCACAATCGTTAGAATTTAATAGAGATCAAATAATACCCTATGCAAGCACCAATTTAGGACCACATATTGCAGTTTCTGATATAAATAATGACGGATTAGAAGACTTATTTATTAGTGGAGGAAAATCTCAAGCAAGTCAGCTTTTTATTCAAAATAAAAAAGGCAAATTTACTTCCGTGCAAGATTCTATTTTTAAAAATACAGCAATTCATGAGGATGTATATGCCGTTTTGTTTGATGCCAATGGAGATGATTTTAAAGATTTATTAGTGGTTAGCGGTGGGAACGAATTTAAAAAAGGACCTCCTTTGCTACCAAAATTATATATCAATTACAATGGAAAATTTAAAAGAGATACCATTCAGTTTATAACAATTGAAACCAATGCCTCCAGGGTAAGTGCAATAGATATAGATAATGATGGAGACACAGACATATCAATAGTCTCAAACATTGTTCCTTGGCAGTTTGGGAAAACACCAACACACTATATTTTTGAGAATGATGGATTAGGGAATTTCACCAATGTAACGCAAAAATTTGGTCTTGATTTTAAAGAAAGTGGAAACGTACGAGATATTGTCTGGAAAGATTTGAATAATGATGGTCTTTTAGATGCAATAGTTGCTGGGTATTGGATGCCTATAAAAGTATTTTTAAATGATGGTAAAAAATTAATACTTCAAAAAAACACTCAGTTAGAAAAAACAAATGGTTGGTGGAATACCATTAAAGTAGCCGATTTTGATAAAGACGGAGATTTAGATTTTATTGCAGGAAATTGGGGATTAAATACTCGATTGAAAGCAACGATGAGCGAACCCATAACACTATATAGTAATGATTTTGATGATAACGGTACAGTAGACCCGGTCATCACCTATTATTATCAAAAACAAGAAACGCCCTTTGCCTCTAAAGATGAATTGGTAAAGCAATTGCCATTTTTAAATAAAAAATATTTATCCTACAAGGATTTTGCAAATGCTTCATTTACAGAACTTCTTCCGAAAGAAAAAATTAAAGGAGCTTTCAAAAAGCAAGTTTTTGAACTAGGGAGTTGTTATTTTGAGAATATGGGAAATAACACCTTTAAAAAACATCAATTGCCATTTATGGCACAAGTATCTTCTGTTAATGACATAGCTCTTGACGATTTTAATAACGATGGTTTTATGGATGCTCTTTTAGTTGGAAATAATTATAATATTAACACACAATTGGGTAAATTAGATGCCTCTCATGGTCTAATTTTGTTGAACAATACAAAAGGGTTTTTTAACGAAAGTTTAGACCAGAATTTTAATATTCCTGGAGAAGCTAGAAACATAGAAACATTAAAAATTAAAGAGGAATTATTTTATGTTATTTCTATAAATAATGATTCACCTATCTTTTTAAAGGCAAATAAATAATGACACAATTTATAGTAAGAAAAATTATTTTAGTACTGATGATCGCGGTAATTTATTCCTGTAATTTAGAGAAGGAAAATAAGTCTATCGCAAGTAAGACTCAAACCTTATTCACATTATTAGATGCCAAAGAAACAGGTATTGACTTTCTCAATAAAGTTAAAAATCAAAAGAATTTTAATATTTTCAAATACAGAAACTTCTACAATGGAGGAGGTGTTGCTATAGGAGATATTAATAATGATGGTCTAGCGGATATTTACCTAACTGGGAATATGGTTGCCAATAAACTATATCTCAATAAAGGCAATCTAACATTCGAAGATATTTCTAAAATTGCTGGAATTGAAGGAAATAAACCCTGGTCTACTGGAGTTGTAATGGTAGATATCAATCAAGATGGACTGTTAGATATTTACGTGAGTAATGCAGGAAACTTAAAAGGGAATAATCATGATAATGACTTGTATATCAATAATGGAGATTTAACATTTACAGAAAAAGCAGCTGAATTTAATCTTGCTAAAACAGGATTCTCTACACATGCCTCCTTTTTTGATTATGATAAAGATGGAGATTTAGATGCTTATATTTTAAACAACAGTAATATTCCAGTAAGTAGTTTAGGATATGCAGAACAAAGAGATAAAAGAGCTCAAGATTGGGGAAATGTTCCAGCAATATTTAGAGGTGTTGGTGATATGCTGCTAAGAAATGATAACGGTAAATTTATAGATGTAAGCGAAGAAGCAGGAATTTATGGAAGTTTAATAGGTTTTGGTTTAGGAGTTATGGTTACAGATATCAATGGAGATTTGTATCCAGATATTTACATATCTAATGATTTTTATGAACGAGATTACCTCTACATCAACAATCAAGATGGAACTTTTAAAGAAGAAATTACCAATTGGACCTCTCATTTAAGCTTATCTGCCATGGGTGTAGATATTGCAGATATTAATAACGACGGAAAAGCAGATATTTTTATTACTGATATGTTACCCGAAGCAGACCAACGAGTGAAGTCTGTAATGGAGTTTGAGGGTTACAATGTTTTTAAATTAAAACAAAGTAAAGATTTTTCTCAGCAATACATACAAAACACACTACAGTTAAATAATGGAAACAACACTTTTTCTGAGGTTGCCTATTACAGTGGTGTTGCAAAAACAGATTGGAGTTGGGCAGGTCTTCTATTTGACATGGATAATGATGGTAACAGAGATATTTTTATTACCAACGGTATTAATCATGATTTAACAGACTTAGATTTTGTTGATTTTTTTGCCAATGAAATCATTCAAAAAATGGCTCTAACTGGCAGAAAACAAGCGATAGATTCTATTATTAAAAAAATGCCCGTAAAACCACAGCCAAACTACGCTTATAAAAACAATGGCGATATTACTTTTAGTAATGCAAATAAAGATTGGGGTTTTGAAACACCTAGTTTGTCAAACGGGGTTGCTTATGGAGATCTTGACAATGATGGCGACTTAGACCTAGTGGTTAATAATGTAAACATGCTTCCTTTTGTTTACAAAAACAATACAGATTCACTTACCAATAACAATTATATAAAAATTAAATTAGAAGGTAAAAAAGTTAACAAATTTGGTATCGGAAGTACGGTAAAAATATTTTATGACAATAAAGTATATGTTCAAGAACAAATCCCTTCAAGAGGTTTTCAATCCTCTATGGATTATGTCATGACTATCGGTTTGGGAGAAGCAACTGCAATAGATTCATTACGTGTTATTTGGCCAGATGATTCAACTCAAAAGTTGAATAATATCACCGTCAATAAAACACTAAACTTAAAACAATTAGACGCTACTGAAATTCAAAAACCCTTTCAGCCCAAGAGCGATAATACATTGTTAACTGAAATTAAAAAAGTAACTACTGTAAAGCATCAAGAAAACAACTATTCAGATTTTGATTATGAAGGATTGATTGCTAAAAAATTATCTCAAGAAGGTCCTGCTTTGGCTGTTGGAGATATTAATAATGATGGTAATGAAGATTTTTATATAGGAGGTGCAAAGAATCAATCAGGTCTTTTATATTTAAATTTAGGTGATGGTAAGCTAGCACTATCAATTCAAAAATCTTTTGAGAAAGATGCCTTTTTTGAAGACACAACTGCTTCATTTTTTGATGCCAATGGTGATGGAAATTTAGATTTGATGATTGGGTCAGGAGGAAATGAAATAAGTGAACAAAATAATTACAAAGCAAGACTATATGTCAATAACGGAAAGGGAACTTTTGAGCCAGCTGATAAAAAACTACCACCTTTAAGAAAAAATATTGCAGTTTTAGCACCATATGATTTTGATAGCGATGGAGATATAGATGTTTTTGTTGGTGCTAGAAGTTTGGTAGCAACCTATGGTGTAAATCCTACCCATCAATTTTTAGAAAATAACGGAGATGGAACTTTTCTAGATACCACAGAAAAAGTAGCTTATGATGTTAAAAATGCAGGAATGATTACTCATGCAATTTGGAAAGATATTGATAAAGATGGTAAAAAAGATTTAATGACCGTTTCTGAATGGGATACACCAAAAATCTATATAAATAATGGAAGAAGACTCATCAAGCAACCATCAACTTTAGATGATTTATTTGGAATGTGGAGTGTTGTAGAAGCTGCAGATTTAGATAATGATGGAGATGTAGATTTTATCCTTGGGAACCAAGGGAGTAATACCATGCATAAAACTTCTTTTGAAAACCCTGTAAAAATGTGGGTTAATGATTTTGACAATAATGGAACGATTGAACAAATTATGACCAATCACAAGAATGGAAAAGACTATCCAATTCATATGAAAAAAGAATTAACAGCTCAGTTAGTCTCTCTGAAAAAGCAAAATTTAAAGGCTTCTGAATATGCTAAAAAGTCTATTGATGAACTATTTTCAGAGTCAATTTTCGAAAATTCAATTATGAAGCAAAGTAGTATTTCGGAAACAATTATTGCGGTAAACGAAGGTGATTGGAAATTTAGTATTAAAAAGCTTCCTAGTCGTGTTCAGCTTTCTTGTGTCTGCGGAATTGTCTGTTCCGATATTAATAATGATGGTCATTTAGATATTATTATGGCAGGAAACAACTTTGAATTTAAACCTCAATATTCTAGATTAGATGCAAATTATGGATCGGTTTTATTAGGCGATGGAAACTTAGGTTTTACTTGGCAAGAGTACAAAACATCAGGTTTTGTGATTAAGAATGAAGTAAAACATTTAAAAACAATTAAAGATAATAAAGGAAAAACCTACCTCATAGCGGCTATTAATAATGAACGTCCAAAACTATTTTTAATCAATGAGTAATAAGGCAATTATACTGTGTTTTTCATTGCTATTGTTAGCATGTAATCAGAAGGAGCTGTTGTTTAAGAATCCAACTTCTCAAGAAACAGGTTTGAAATTTAAGAATACAATTACACCTACTAATGAGTTAAATATTCTTGATTATTTATATTATTATAACGGAGGGGGTGTTGCTTTAGGTGACATAAATAACGATGGTCTTTTAGATATCTTTCTATCAGCAAATCAAGAAAAAAACAAACTATTTGTAAATAAAGGAAACTTGCAATTTGAAGATATTACAACCAAGGCAAGTGTATCTGGGAATAGTTCATGGAATACTGGAGCTGTTATGGGAGATGTAAATGGAGACGGTTTGTTAGATATTTATGTATGTGCTGTTGTTGGTGTTCATGGGTTTTATGGCTACAATGAATTGTTCATCAATAATGGAGATGAAACTTTTACTGAAAGTGCAGAAAAATATAAACTAGATTTTGATTCCTACAGCTCTTCTGCAGCATTTTTAGACTTTGATTTAGATGGTGATTTAGATATATATCTTTTAAATCATGCTATTCACACCCAAGAATCTTTTGGAAAAGCAAATTTACGTTACAAGCGAAATGAACAAACAGGAGATAGATTGCTAAGAAATGATGGAGGAACTTTTACAGATATAAGTGAATCTGCAGGAATTTTTGGTGGAATTAATGGTTATGGATTGGGTATTTCTGTTGCAGATTTTAATCAAGATGGCTTTCCAGATATTTATGTAGGGAACGATTTTCATGAAGATGATTATTATTATATAAACAATGGTGATGCTACTTTTTCTGATCAATTGAAAGATTATTTTGGTCATACGACCCGTTTTTCCATGGGAAATGATGTCGCAGATATCAATCATGACGGTTTGCCAGATATTATTTCTTTAGATATGCTGCCTGAAGACGAGGTAGTTCTAAAAACCTCTGAAGGAGATGACAATATTCAGATTCAGAAACTAAGAACTCAAAAGTTTGGCTACCATTATCAGTTTACTAGAAATATGCTTTATGTAAATCAGCAAAATTCTAGTTATTTAGAAACTGCTTTATTAAGTGGAATTGCCGCTACAGATTGGAGTTGGAGTAGTCTATTTGCAGATTTTAATCAAGATGGCGAGCAAGATTTATTTATATCAAATGGAATTTCAAAGCGACCAAATGATTTAGACTTTATTAAATTTGTTTCTAACGAACAAATTCAGAAAAAAATAGACAATACAAAACTGGTAGACCAAAAAGCATTGCAAATGATGCCTTCTGGAGAAGCTCATAACTATATTTTTAAAGGAACTAATAACTTAGAGTTTGAGGATAAGTCTGGTGACTGGATATCAAATAAAAAAGGAGTTTCAGGAGCTACAGCCTTGGGTGATCTAGATAATGACGGAGATCTTGATTTGGTGGTCAGTAATATCAATGAAGATGTATCATTGTATATCAATCAAACCAATGAGAAAGCTAATTATCTTCAATTAAAGTTTACCTATCCAGCACCCAATACATTTGGGATAGGAACGAAAGTTTATGCCTACTATCAAGGAGAATTACAATTCAAAGAATTATACACCGTAAGAGGTTTTCAATCTTCTTCAGAACCAATGGTTCATTTCGGGTACGGAGCCATTCAACTAGTAGATTCAATAACTATTGTTTGGCCTAACAAGACCTATCAAACTATGAAAAATATTGCTGTAAATCAGCAAATGACGATTCGTCCAGAAAACACAAAACCGTTTGATTATGAATCTTTTTTAAAAAAAGAAACACCTATTTTTAAAAAGACCTCCAATAACCTAGGTATTGATTTTACTCATGTAGAAGATAATTATACAGACTTTAATCGCCAAAAATTAATTCCTTATCAAACCTCAGATAGAGGCCCTGCTGTTGCTGTAGGAGATTTAAATAATGATGGTAAAGAAGATATTTATTTTGGAGGTTCTAAGTTTAATCCAGCGAAAGTTTTTTTACAAATCGACAGTCTTTATGTAGAAAAAAACATACAAACTATTGCAAATGATTCTATTACTGAAGATGTTGTAGCTTTCATTGCTGACTTAAATAACGATTCGAAAAATGATTTGATTGTTGGAACAGGAGGTTCCGATTTTTACAATAAAAAGAACCCTTTATTAGATAATTACTATACTCAAAGTGGTGTTAATTTTGAAAAACAAGAATTACCAGCATACTTTGAAAATGCAGCAGTCATAAAAGCAGCAGATTATGACAATGATGGAGATCTAGATGTTTTTGTTGGAAATAATACGGTATCCAATAATTTTGGAGCCATGCCTAATTCTTATATTTTAAAAAATGAAAATGGTATGTTTTCAATCCTAGAAAATCAATCATTTCAAAATACAGGAATGATTACAGATGCTATTTGGGAAGATTATAATACAGACGGCTTTGTAGACCTTATTTTGGTAGGAGAATGGATGACACCCAAGTTTTTTAAAAATATAAAAGGCAATTTTACAGAAGAAAAACTAATAGATGCTAAATTATCAGGTTTATGGCAACAGATAGCTCCTTTTGATATTGATAAAGATGGAGATGTAGATTACCTCCTAGGAAATTGGGGTAAAAACTCAAAATTTAATGCTTCACAAGAATACCCTTTGCGAATGTATTATGCAGATTTTGATGGCAATGGAACTGCAGAGACTATTCTCTGCAATTATAAAAATGGATCCTATTATCCTTTGTTAGGATTGGATGAATTGGCCAGTCAAATTGTAAGTTTACGGAAAAAATTCACAAGCTATAAAAGCTTTGCAGGAAAATCAATAGACGAAATTTTTGAAAAATCAGTATTAAAGAAGGCTCGGATATTAGAAGTACATACCTTGGCTTCAGGATATTTAAAAAATGAAAATAATACATTTACATTTATTCCTTTTAAAAACGAGTTGCAAGTATCACCAATTTCAGCTTTCTTAGAATATGATTTTAATGCTGATGGAGATAATGAAGTTTTAGTAGCAGGGAATTATTTTGGCGTAAGTCCGTATCAAGGAAGATTTGATTCTTTTCCTGGAGCATTAATTTTTAATGAAGATAAGATTGTTTTAGGAAATAAAATTGGATTAGACTTTAACCAAAAGGCAGTTAAGAAACTTAATATAATTAAAGTTCAAAATAAATCATATGTTTTAGCAACTATTAATAATGACCATGCTCAAGTATATGAATTAACACATTTAAAAGATGATTATAAAAAATTATAAAACCTCTTTAATAGTAAGTGCATTATGTTTGCTGATTTTCTCATGTAAAGAGAATTCAGAACCTATAGAAGTTACTTCAGATAATTTTCATACAGCTATAGATAAAGTAGTAGATGTTATGATTCACGATATATTTTCTCCGCCAGTAGCAAGTAGAGTTTTTGTGTATCCAAATATTGCAGCCTATGAAATATTAGCTCTAAATGACAGTAGTTATCACTCATTAAAAAATCAAATTAAACACTTAGAGGCTATTCCATCACCTAATCCAGCAAAGAAGATAAATTATCCACTTGCAGCAATTATTGCACATTTAAATATTAGCAAGCAATTGATCTTTTCTGAAGAGAAAATTGAAATGTATAGAGATAGTTTATACAATATTTGGGAAGCTAAAAACCCACGAGAATTTAATGAATCTAAAGTCTACGGTTTGGAAGTAGCAGCTTATATAACTGCTTGGATGAACAAAGATAACTATGCACAAACTCGTACCATGCCCAAGTTTAGTGTAGATTCTGAGGACGAAAGTAGATGGCAGCCAACACCACCCTCGTATATGGACGGTTTAGAGCCACATTGGAACAAAATACGATCTTTTGTTATTGATTCGGCAGCACAATTTAAACCAGTACCTCCTCCAAAATTTTCAATGAATAAAAACTCAGATTTTTATAAAGAACTAAAAGAAGTTTATGATGTTAGTTTAGAAATCACCAAAAAAGGGGATGCTTCAGAAGAGATTGCCATTGCACAATTTTGGGATTGTAATCCTTATGTTTCTGTAAATCGCGGACATTTAATGTTTGCAGTAAAAAAAATAACACCAGGAGCTCATTGGATTGGTATTACTAAGATTGCCGCAAAAAAAGAAGCTGCAGATTTTAACAGAACAGTTTTTGCTTATACCAAAACATCTATTGCAATAGCAGATGCTTTTATTAGTTGTTGGGATGAAAAATACAGAAGCAATTTAGTGAGGCCAGAAACATTAATTAACACTTATTTTGATGATGAATGGAAACCTATTTTACAAACTCCACCCTTTCCAGAATATACAAGTGGTCACTCTGTTGTTTCCGGAGCCGCTTCAATAGTACTAACCTCTATTTTTGGAGATAACTTTAGTTTTGCAGACAATACAGAAGTTCCGTACGGTCTGCCAATTCGATCTTTCTCCTCTTTCAAAGCAGCCGCAGATGAAGCTACGATTAGTAGAATGTATGGAGGTATTCATTTTAGAGCTGCAGTTGAAGTGGGTGTTGGCCAAGGAAGAAAAATAGGAGAATTGGTTACTGAAAAATTAACTATGTCAATTAAGTAAATTATAGCATAAATAAGTTTTTTTTAAATCTTTATATCTTAAAAAAATGAAAAAAATAAGTACTATCATAGGGTTTTTTTTAGCAGGTTTCTTGCTCTGGTACCTCATTATAAAACCCTATGATTATTTAGTTACTTTTAAGGTAAAAACTACAGTAGGGACGATTAATCAAAGCATAAAACTTTGGAATACTAGTTTAGAGAATTCAAGTCCAATTCAACAAGATAATTTGGCAAACTTAACTCAACAGATCAAGATAAAAGACTCTACTTATAATTATGAATGGTCTTTAAGTCGTTTAAATGATTCTATAACTAAAGTAAAAGTATATGTTACAGATTTAAATAACAGCCTAGCAAACAAAATTTCGATTCCTTTTTCTAAAACAGATTTTGAAAAGCAAACCATCAAGACGGTATCAAATTTCACTGAAAATCTACTTCAACATTTAAAAAAAATAAGAGTAACCATAGAAGGTGAAAGTTCAACTCGTTCAGTTTTTTGTGCATTTATTCCAATGAAAAGTTTACAAAAAGAAAAAGCAAGAGGAATGATACAAAATTATTCATTATTAAATAGTTTTCTTTCAACAGATAATATAAAAATGAATGGTACCCCTTTTATTGAAGTAACCAATTGGAATATAGAAAATGATAGTATTGCATATAATTTTTGTTTTCCAATAATAAAAAATGATTCATTACCTAAACATTCATTGATTCAATACAAACAATATAATCAGGTAACAGCACTAAAAGCTGTTTATAACGGTAATTATATAACTTCTGACAGAGCTTGGTATGCTTTACTAGATTATGCAAAACAAAACAATATAGCTGTTAATAATAATCCAGTAGAGGTCTTTTATAACAATCCTAATTATGGAGGAGATGAAATGAGATGGAAAGCAGAAATATATATGCCTATTAAAGAATAGTTGTACTAATGTTACACAGTAAAATTTGAATAGTATTTTATACTTTCAACTAGCCTTTTAACTGTAAATAATAGGAGCTTTAATTTTTAAAAATAATCTTAAGAATACTGTAATGACTAAAAACTCACAACAAGAAAGAAATTGGTGGAAAGAAGGTGTCATTTATCAAATCTATCCTAGAAGTTTCAAAGATACTAGTGGAAATGGTGTTGGAGACTTACAAGGAATCATTCAAAAATTAGATTATATAGAAAGTTTGGGTGTTACTATGGTTTGGTTAAACCCAATATACGAGTCTCCAAATGACGATAATGGTTATGATATTAGTGATTATCGTGCCATTATGAAAGAGTTCGGTACTATGGCAGATTTTGATGAACTACTTCAAGGTTTGCATAAGCGAAACATAAAACTTGTAATGGATGTAGTAGTCAATCATAGTAGTGATGAGCATGAGTGGTTTCAACAATCTCGTAGTTCTCGTGATAATCCTTACAGAGATTATTATCATTGGTGGCCTGCTGAAAAAGGAAAGCCAAATCATCGTTGGAGTTTTTTTGATGAAAATAGTGATGCCTGGAAATATGACAAACAAACAGATGCTTATTATCTACATTATTTTTCTCAGAAACAACCTGATCTAAATTGGGAGAATCCAAAAGTACGCCAAGAAGTATATGATATTATGAAATTTTGGGCAGATAAAGGTGTAGACGGTTTTCGTTTAGATGCTTTCCAATATGTAAGTAAGGACATTACTTTCCCTCCATTTCCAGAGGGTTATGATATCAATATACCAAACGTTATTAAATATCATGGTATGGGTCCTCACATTCATACTTATCTCAAAGAAATGTATGAACAGGTCTTAAGTAAATACGATGTTTTTGCAGTTTCAGAGGGTGTTGGAAGCACATTGGAAGATGCCCATAATTTAGTAGATGAGGATCGTAATGAATTGCAAATGGCGTATCATTTTGAAGCCACAGATATGGTTACTACTCTAGAAAAATGTACGCTGGCTCAATTTAAAGAATCGTTTACCAAATGGGATACATCATTTGCTGAAAAAGGCTGGATTTCTATCTATTTATCAAACCATGATCAATCTAGATTTGTAAACAGGTATGGAAGTGATAAACCAGCATTTAAAGATTACTCTGCCAAGATGCTTAATACCTTTATTCTTTCTATGAGAGGCACACCATATACTTATTATGGAGATGAATTAGGAATGACTAATATCGGTTTTACAAACATTGATCAGTACAATGATATTGCAGCCATTAATGGGTATAAAAAAGCAGCATCAGATGGTGAAGATTTAGACCTATATCTAAAAAAGTTAAATTTACTCTCAAGAGATAATGGTCGAACACCTATGCAATGGGATGACAACGAAAATGCTGGATTTTCAAGTGAAACTCCATGGTTACCTGTACATGAAAATCATACAACAGTTAATGTAGTTAATCAACAAAATGATCATAATTCTGTTTTGAATCATTTCAGAAAAATGGTAGCATTGAGAAAAGACAACTTGTTACTAGTGTATGGTAAATACGAAATTATTCAAGAGAACCACCCAACTATTTATGCTTACGGTAGAACTTTGGATGATGAGCAAATGAAAATTCTATTAAACTTCTCAGAATCAACATCAAAGATTAATTTATCTAACTTAGTTCAAATTAAAGAAGTTCTTATTAATAATTATGATGAGTTTCTAGTTGATAAAAACACCATCACATTAAAGCCCTACCAAGCGGTGGTGTTAAAGTTTTAAAAAACCAATATTTAATTAACCAATATGAAAATATCGAAACCAAGTTTATCCTTTTGGCAAATCTTTAATATGAATGTTGGGTTCTTAGGAATTCAATATAGTTTTGGATTACAGCAAACAGCAATCAACCCCATTTTTTTATATTTAGGAGCTTCAGAAGATATGTTGCCAATATTAAATATTGCAGGGCCAGTTACAGGCTTAATTGTACAACCAATTATTGGTGCAATGTCAGACAAGACATGGTCTTTAAAATGGGGTAGACGTAAGCCTTACTTCTTGATAGGAGCCTTACTTGGAAGTATATGTTTGTTTGCATTTCCTCATAGTCCAGTTCTCTGGTTTGCTGTTGGTTTACTTTGGATTTTAGATGTTGGTAATAATGTTGCCATGGAACCTTACAGAGCTTTTGTAGGTGATAAACTACCTGAAAAACAATTGAGTTTAGGGTACCAAATGCAGAGTTTATTTTGCGGGTTGGGTACATTACTAGCTACAGGATCTATTCTTTTATTTCAATATTTATTTGGTGAAGAAGCAGATGTTGCAGGGACAATTCCACAGTGGATTTACTATTCCTTTTATATAGGAGCTTTACTTTCTTTAACCACCATTTTGTGGTCGGTTTTTAAAACAGCTGAGATTCCTCCTTCCGAAGAGGAATTGAAGGAAATCAATAAGATTAAACAATTATCATTACTAAATAAAATGGCCAAGCCCTTTGTAGAAATCAGAGAAGCAGTGAAAGAGATGCCAAAATTTATGTGGAAAATTGGTGCTGTGTATCTTTTTCAATGGTATGCATTGTTTGTGTATTGGCAATTTTCAACACCACTTTTTATAAAGACAATGGGATATTCTATCTCTGAGGCTGGGTCTCAATCTGCTGCAATGAGCCTTACATACAACACAACTACAATGCTAATAGCTTTAATTTTAGTTCCTTTAACTCTAAAGTTTGGGAATAAGAAAATGTATGCATTAAGTTTATTAGGAACAGCAATAGCATTATTTTGGATTCCATTTATATCTGACCCTTTTCTAGTATTAATTCCAATGATTTTATTTGGTATTGGATGGGCAGCGATGATGGGAATTCCATATACCATGGTTTCTAAAATTGTTCCTCAAGAGAGAAGAGGGGTGTATATGGGGATCTTAAACATGATGATTGTTATACCAATGGGAATAGAAACATTAACTTTTGGTCCTATTTATAAATATTTATTAGATGGAAATGCTATCTATGCCATCTTATTTGCAGGAGTGTTTTTTGCAATTGCAGCTTTTTTAGCCCTGCGATTAAATGAAACCTCAAACACTGAAAATAACACTGAATAAAAGCGTTAATAATGAAAATTAAAAATTTAATAGTAATACTATCAGTGCTATTTTTTTCTTGTCAAGAAGAAATTAAATTAACCTATACTCCAATTTCTAACAAGGTATTAGAAACGTCAGTTATTTATGAAGCTAATATTAGGCAATATTCACCAGAAGGCACCTTTAAGGCATTCACAAAAGATATTCCAGGACTCAAAGAACTGGGTGTTAAAATAATTTGGATGATGCCTATTAATCCTATTTCAGAAATTAAAAGAAAGGCAACTGGTGGATCTTTTACCAGTGAAATTGAAGATAAAGAGGAACGAAAAAAATACTTGGGAAGTTACTATTCTGTATCTGATTATAAAGCTATAAACCCAGAATTTGGAAATAAGGATGATTTTAAAGACTTGATAGATACCGCACATGATAATGGGATGTATGTGATTGTAGATTGGGTTCCAAACCACACAGGTTGGGATCATCCTTGGATTACTTCTCACCCAGAGTGGTATACTCAAAATGAGCAAGGTGAAATTATAGATCCTATAAACCCAGACACCGGTAAGTCTTGGGGATGGACAGATACTGCAGATTTAAATTATGACAATTTAGACATGCAGCAAGAGATGATTAATGATCTAAAATATTGGGTTACAAACTTTAATATAGATGGGTATAGAATGGATGTAGCTCATAAAGTGCCTCCAGTATTTTTTAATGAGGCTATAACTGAATTAAAAAAAATAAAACCTCTTTTTATGCTGGCAGAAGCAGAACAACAAGAGCTTTTTAGAAACGGTTTTGATATGCAATACGCATGGGAAGGACATCATATACTAAATAATATTGCTAAAGGTGAAGCTTCTGTAAAAGAATTTGAGGCTTATATTTATAAGCAAAAGGAATTTCTAGAGCCTACAGATTTTACTATGAATTTTGTGACCAATCATGATGAAAATTCTTGGAGCGGTACTCTCAAAGAACGAATGGGTGATGCTAGTGAACTTCTAACAACATTGGTATATGCTATGCCTGGAATGCCTCTAATTTATAGCGGACAAGAGTATGATCTAAATCATCGGTTAAAGTTTTTTGAAAAAGATAGTATTCCCAAAGCTAAAGGAAATACCTGGAATTTACTCAAAAAATTAGGAGACTTAAAAAATAATCATCTAGCTTTTCATGGCGGTAAAATAGCAGCATCTTATGAGAGATTATCTACTGAAAATGAAAATGTAGTAGCTTTTAAAAGAAGTAAAGAAGATGCGGAGGTTTACTTTATTGGAAACCTATCTAATCAAGCTCAATCATTCATTTTAGATTTAGAAGGAACCTATGATGATCTTCTTTTGAATAAAAGCCTTATCATAAATCAAAAAAAAATACAGTTAGCGCCTTGGCAATATTATTTATTAATAAAAAACAATGACTAGGATTGTCTGTTTTGGCGAAGTGCTTTGGGATGTTTTTCCAACGCAAAAAAAAATAGGAGGAGCACCTTTAAATGTGGCCCTACGGTTGCATTCTTTTCAGAATGATGTTACAATCATTAGTAGTGTTGGAGATGATGAAAATGGAAAAGAACTACTGCATTTTATTGAAAAACAAGGAGTTTATACGGGTAATATACAAATCAATAAAAATTATGAAACCAGTAAAGTAGCTGTTGTTTTAGATGAAAAAGGAGCTGCTTCGTACACCATTACACACCCTTGCGCTTGGGATTTTATAGAGATAAATAAACACCTTTTATCGTTGGTTAAGGTATCAGATGCTTTTATTTTTGGTAGCTTAGTCTCTAGAAATAAGCAGTCAGAAACTACTCTTAAAAAACTACTTACCTTTTCTAGTTTTGCTGTATTTGATGTTAATTTAAGACCGCCTCATTATACCATTGCAGTGTTAACTAATCTAATGAAAGCAGCACACTTTATAAAGTTTAATGATGATGAACTTTTAGAAATATCTACAAGCCTAGGGGTTACTCTTAAAACGATTGAGGATCAGGTACAATTTATAGCTTCACATACAACTACTCAAAATATCTGTGTTACAAAAGGAAGCAAAGGGGCAGTTCTTTTTTATGAAGGTACCTTTTTCTACAATGATGGATACGTGGTTAAAGTAGCAGATACTGTTGGATCTGGAGACTCTTTTTTAGCTACATTAATAGACGCATTGCTAAAAAAAGTAGCTCCACAAAAAGCCATAGACACTGCTTGTGCTGTTGGTGCTTTAGTTGCTAAAAATAAAGGAGCAAACCCTGTGATTTCAGAACAAGATATTGAGGCTATTTTAATTGAATGAAGATTTTAATAGAAATAATAAAAAAGAAATAATACCAAATAGATCAACAGATAAAAACGATAAAAATTCCGTGCTTTCTTATAGTGTTGATTTACTGGATATAGATTGCCAAAAAGGCCCTTAAGTTCGGTAATAAATAAAGGTTTTATATTTATGAACCAACTATCTGTTTGATAGACTATTTTTCTGAAATTACTCCGATAATAAGACAATGGAAGCCCCCAAATAAAGAAAATAATGAGCCATATATTTTCCAAAAGAATTTCAATCATTTTTAATTTTTTTAGGAAACCAAGGAATAAAAGCATTTGTAGATGTTATGTATTCTTTATATCCTGGTTTTGTTTTTTGCAATGATTTTTCTAACATGGCAACACCTGAAATATTAATAATTAAATAGATCATAGCCAATGCACCAACTATTTGCCAATAACCTCCGGAGGCTATTGAAAACAAACCAAACGACAACCAAACCGTAGCATCACCAAAATAATTTGGATGTCTTGTAAACCGCCATAAGCCTGTTTTAAGAATTGTGCCAAC
>CAZAIL010000008.1:23288-28385 GCA_964485155.1 uncultured Flavobacterium sp. | reverse complement strand
TAAAACCGCCAAGCAACTATTCTAGTGACTTTATTTCCTTGATGCATCGGGATTACTTTCATTTCTTTAACTTTTAACTTCTCTCCAGATTTTTGTAGACTTTTAATAGTCTCTTTTTTAGACACCAAACTTGTAAACCAAACACTGGTATTTTTATACAAAGAACTCTGATATAAGTAATTGTGTAAAAATGCTTTTTCACCTCCAGGATACCACAATTCATTATTGTTTCCAGCAAAATTACGAACCGCGTTTGTACCTAAATTTCTGGATTTTCTGGCATTAGCTCCTTTAGCTTCCGTTTCTGATTTGTAGAAAGGAGGATTACAAATTACAGCTGAAAAAGAATCTCCTTTTTCAATAATTCCTTTTAAAATATTAGCTTCATCAAACTGTTGTCTTAAAATAATTTTAGCATCAAAATTATTATCTGTTATGATATCTTGCGCTATATGTAAAGAATCTAAGTCAATATCTGTGGCTACAAAATTCCAATCATATTCCTTTGCACCTAATAAAGGATAAATACAAGTGGCACCTGTACCAATATCTAAAATAGTAATCTTGTCTGTAATAGAAGATTCCGCTAATAAATCTGATACATAATGAATATAATCTACACGTCCAGGTATAGGCGGACATAAATTTTCATCCGGGAAATTCCATTTTTGAATTCCATAATGAACTTCTAATAAGGTTATATTTAATTCTTTAACCGCTTTTGGATCTGAAAAATCTATGGTCACTGTTCCATAGTCATTTTTAGTTATAAGAGAGGCTATGTTTTTATTGTGTTTGGTTAAAACATCAAAGTTGTAACCCTTTTTATGCTTATTTCTAGGATGCAATCCCGGTTTTGAGTTCATTTAGAGTTCTAAGATAGTAAATGCTTGTTGAAGTGGCTTTAATGATTTTTTTAATGCGAAAATTAAATCATGTCCATGTGTTATATAATACTCAGAAAAATTTCGCTGACGTTCTTCTAAGCTTTGATTGGGTAGTACTTGATTTTGTAATGCTGTAATTCTTGTTACGAGATCAGATTGTTTTCTTTTCTCTGCTCGTAATAATCTTTTTTCTAAATTTTCTAGGCCTTTTAGTTGTTTTCGTTGTTGCGCATCTACAGCTCCTATAAAAGAGTCATCTGTTTCATTGGCAACTCTTCTCAGGGCTAAAAATTGTTGTGTTAGCAATTCTGTTGCATCTGAAAAACTAAATTGAATACCTGAATTTTCTTGCACTTTTTTAGCGATTAATTGCTCTTTTTTTAGAAACATTTCTTCATACGAAATATCTAAATTAGTGAGTTTTGTTACTTGTTTTGTAGACACAATTTGTACAGAATTTCGCAACAGAAGTATTGGAAATGAAATTTCTTGCAGTTCAAAATAAACTTTTAATTGCAACCAGTAGGCTAGCTCACCTCCACCTCCAATATAGCAAAGGTTTGGTAAAATCACTTCTTGATATACGGGTCTTAAGATGACATTTGGACTAAATCGTTCGCTATGATTTTCTAATTCTTTGAGAATTTCAACTTTAGAAAAAGTAATATTGGTGTTGAGAACTTTATACTGTCCTTGCTCTTCAATAATTCTTTCTCGTAGGTTCTCCGATAAATAAAACAAGTTAATTTCTCTTGGGTTTACCTGTACTTTATATACTTTCTCTAGCTTGGTATTGGTCTTAGAAACTGCCTTAAATGATGTTTGATGTAGAAGTTCATCTTTCATCACTGGGACAAATTCATTTTTTAATCGATGGTCATCGGCATCTAAAATAACCAAGCCATATTCTTTAAACAGTTCATTGGCTATGTAACGAGTAGCATCAGAAAGCGTCTTCTGTTGTAAATACGCTTTTTCAAATAATTGTTTTAGATAATTCGCATTTTTTGAAGTTCCTAGTTGTTCAGAGAAGTGTGTAAAAACAGCTTCTAATCCCTCCAAAGAAAATCGACCTACTGCACCACCGTCTGGTCTCTTCCAAACGACCTTTTTACCTTTAAAATTAAAATAATTAATTTCTTCAAAATCATGGTCTTCAGTTGCCATCCAATAGATGGGAACAAAATGTTGCTTCGGAAACTGATCAGACAACATCTCAGATAAATTAATGGTAGAGATAATCTTATATAAAAAATATAGCGGACCTGTAAATAAATTTAATTGATGACCGGTAGTAATGGTAAAGGTATCTTCGTCTTGAATTGAATTAATATTCTCTAGTGTTGCCTCAGAACCAGCAACATCAGTGTACTGGTCATGCAATACATCGACCAAAACTTTTCTTGATGTTAATTGAAATGAACTCTTTTTCTCACGAATTTGCGAGGCAAACCCATCCATATCTGGGAAATTATGATAAAATTCTCGAATGTCATCATTTTTTTCTAAGTAATCAGACATCGTCTTAGAAAAGAACCCTGTTTTCTGAAAAGGAATGTGCGTATATTTCATATATTTATAGAATTACGCGATTAAAAAAAAAATGACTTACCATGATAACAATCTTTGAATCAAAAAGTTTGTCAAAAATACTAAAATTTGTCGATAGCTTTTTATAAATGAACAAAACTAAGTACTTTTTAAGGTCACTATTTTTCTAAATAAATTCTTACTTTTGAGTTTTCATTACACAAACCATATTTATGAACTTTAGATTGTCTATTCTCATTGCTGTTTTTTGTTGCTCCTCACTTTTTTCTCAAACCATTCAATCTCCAAAGGAGTTTCTTGGATATGAATTAGGAAAACGATTTACACGTCATCATAAAGTAGTTGAATACTTTAATTATGTGAGTACACAATTAGAAAATGTTGTCATAGAAAAATACGGAGAAACTAATGAGCACAGACCTCTTTATGTAAGCTATATTTCATCTAAAGAAAATATTAAAAAACTAGAACAAATTCGCCAAAATAATCTTGGCCAGACAGGCTTAACAGCTGCTAGCAATAATACTATTGCCATTGTATGGATGAGTTATAATGTGCACGGTAACGAATCTTCCGGTACAGAAGCTTCCATGCAAACCTTGTATGAATTGGTGACCACAAAAAAAGAGTACCTAGAAAACACCTTGGTAATTATTGACCCATGTATCAATCCAGATGGCCGTGATCGCTATGCAAACTGGTTTAATCAAGTAAGTGGTTCCTCTTACAACACAGATCAAAATGCTAGAGAACACAGAGAACCTTGGCCAGGTGGAAGAGCCAATCATTATTTATTTGACTTAAATAGAGACTGGGCATGGATTACGCAAATTGAATCACAACAACGTTTAAAAATTTACAACAAATGGATGCCACATATTCATGTAGATTTTCATGAACAATCTATAAACAGCCCCTATTACTTTGCTCCTGCCTCAGCGCCATTTCATGAAATAATCACAGACTGGCAACGTAATTTTCAAACTCAGATTGGAAAAAACCATGCTACCTATTTTGATAAAAATGGATGGTTGTATTTCACCAAAGAAAGTTTTGATTTATTATACCCAAGTTATGGAGATACCTACCCTACCTACATGGGAGCTATTGGGATGACGTATGAACAAGCTGGTGGAGGAAGAGGTGGTTTAGGTGTAGCTACAGATCATGGCTATGAACTTACCTTAGTCGATAGAATAGCACATCATAATACAACTGGATTGTCTACCGTAGAGATCGCCTCTAAAAATGCGATTCCTTTAAATACTGAATTCAAAAAATTCTTCGACAATACGTCATTTCTTTATAAGAGCTATGTCTTAAAGAATGAAAATAAAGACAAAACACAGCGTCTAATTGCGCTATTAGACAAACATGAAATCAACTATGAATACACAACAAAAGGGCTTGTAAAAGGTTATAATTACCAAACACAACAAGAATCTCGCATGACAGTGAGTTCTAAAGATTTGGTCATACACACAGCACAGCCAAAAGGAAAAATGGTCAAAGTATTGTTTGAACCAAATGCAAAGCTAACGGATTCATTAACCTATGATATTACTGCTTGGTCGTTACCTTATGCACATGGATTTAAAGCAGTAGCCTCTAAAACAAAGGTACCCTCTAGAAAAGACAGTATGGTAGGAACTATTTACAATCAAATAGATAAAAAAGCATATGCCTATATATCAAAATGGAATAGTTTAGAAGATGCTACTTTTTTATCAGACATATTACAGGCCAACCTTCGTGTTCGTTTTTCTGAAGAAGACTTTTCTGTAGAAGGAAATTCCTATGCTAAAGGAACACTCATTATTTTACGAAGTGACAATAAAACAAATCTAGAGTTTGACAAACAAGTAACTTCTATTGCCAACAAGAATAGTAGAATATTAAACTCTGTTCAAACAGGTTTTGTAAGTTCTGGTAAAGATTTTGGTTCTTCAAGTGTTCGTCCAATTAACAAACAAAAAGTAGCTGTTATCTCAGGAAAAGGAACCTCTTCTTTGAGTTTTGGAGAGATCTGGCATTTCTTTGATACGCAGTTGCAGTACCCTTTAACAGCAATAGATACAGAGTATTTCAACAGAGTAGACTTACATTCGTACGATGTATTAATTATACCCAATGGATACTACAGCAGTATTTTAAACAAAAAAGGACTTGAAAAAATTAGTGAATTTTCAAAAGGTGGCGGAACGGTAATTGCTATCGGATCTGCACTAAGAAGTTTTGCTGATAAAGATGGTTTTGAGTTAAAAATAAAAAAAACCTCAGCAAGCGACAAAGAAAAAAACAATACTAATTTAATGGCTTATGCTGGTAAAGAAAGAGCCAGAGCAAACAGTGCTATTAGGGGGGCTATTTTTAAAAGTAAGGTAGACGATACCCATCCTTTAGCCTTTGGATATGAGAACAGTTATTTTTCTTTAAAATTAAACAATGCTAGCTATGCCTTTTTAAACAATGGCAGTAATGTTGCATACTTTGATAAAAGTGCTACTAATATTGCCGGATTTGCAGGACAAGAAGCATTAAAAAATATTCCTGAATCATTATTATTTGGAGAGGAAAGAAAAGGGAATGGAAGTATTATTTATATGGTAGACAACCCTTTATTTCGTTCTTTTTGGGACAACGGAAAACTATTTTTTGT
>CAZAIL010000008.1:0-23188 GCA_964485155.1 uncultured Flavobacterium sp. | reverse complement strand
ATGAAATTTAGATAACTTGTCTAAAATAAAATTAGCTCCACTGACTAACTCATTAGGAATGCTTTTTATGAAATTATCTTCTATCATAATACTTGATTAAATGGTGTTGTCATAAGATATATATCTAAACAATTTTAGAGGTAAATTTTTAGTGGGTAGATATTATTGTTATTATTACAATTGTAAAAGTATGAATAGAAAGTACTCTTGTCAATAACCATAAATAATGAAATTTTAATATCATCATAAATGGGGATGTGAAATTTAACAATGATTTATAAAAAAGACATGTAATTTAAGTATTGTTTTTATGCAACAATGAACCCACCTCAAAAAAGATGTATTGTTATACATGAATCAATTAAACAATGTTTAGTACTAATTGATACGAACTTTAGTATCAAAAAACTCTATCGAATCAAAGATTATTTAATTAGTCTACCTAACTATTGATACACACATTTTTAAATTCTAAAACTTGAGAAAGATGAATTTCGTTTGAAAATTCATTAAAACATCATCTCTTCTGTAATCAATCGTGTTTTCTGCTATTAAAATATTTTCCTTTACTTTTTCAATATTTCCAGGTTTGTAATGGGCTTTATAAATTCCAAAAAATGATCCAGGTATCTAATTAGAACGTTCTAAAGCTTTTTTTGGAGTAATACTAGGTTCTGAAAGTTGACTATTTTTAAGTGCTTTTCTCAAAGCTGGGTTTTCTACTTTCATGTGACTAGTTATAACATTAGCCATATAAGGTCTAGAATTTGTCTCACAATCGTCTATATCTTTCGAAAAGAAAAGAATTACAGACATTGTTAATAAAGCGAAAATTTTATTCATAGTTCTTACTTTTTTTTTCGGTATAATAGTGATTTAGATCATATAACTAATAGTAGCATAATTTGCATTATCTAATGGTATGATTACTTTACATCTTATACGCTTAAAGAAGTATATCAATTGCGCTTGAAAGTAAATTTTTATTAAAAGGTAGATACAGTGATTTTAAATGGATAAAAAAATGTTAAAAATGATAGGATTATTGTTTTTTCATAATTAAAAATTTAGGGCTTTATTAATTTTAATAAACGATATAAAATTTCCAAAAAAAGAAAAAAACTTCAATAGCAATAAAACTTTTTCATAGCATATTTTTTTTAATTAGTATATTTCCTACAGAATACTTTTAAAAAAAACAAATTTTTAATAATCAAAAATCATAATTATTGCCATTGAAGCACAATATTATTGTTTAACACTGCAAACCTAGAATAAAAATTTAAGTTATATTCTATTATTATTTTTTAAAAACAGTGAAAATCGCATTTGTAGTGTGCTTTTTATAAAAAGCACATGAATGGTATTTATTTGTAGTCCAATTAACATTAATTTTCTATGAATGGTTTAAATATGCTTAAATTAAATTTAGTTTTCGGTTCTATTTACCTTTAAAAAAATAAAAAAATGTATTTGTAAGTAACTTTTATCCGGCCATTTCATTCAATGCTTTTATAAAATGATCTAATTCTTTTGTGGTGGTAAAAACATTGGGACTAATTCTACATCCTTGAACATTGGCATAATCTATGGCCACCGTAAAAATTTGGTAACGATCCATTAATTGTATGGCTAAATCCTTTGGTGGCATATTTTTAAGGCCAACATTGGCAATACCACAAGCTCTAAAAGATTCTTTGGGAGTATTGACCAAAATATTTGGATTCGTTCTTACCTTAGATGTCCAATATTCTTGTAAATACCGAAGTCTTGCTTCTTTGCGCTCTGCTCCGAGCATATGGTAATAATCGATGGCATTTTCAATACTTATATCATGGTAAACAGGGTGGGTACCCGTATGATTTAATCTAGCAATATCTCCAGGTTTTTTGTGGTGCTCAGCAAAAATAGGCCAAAGTGTATCTATATGCTTGTCATTTACATACAATAGTCCTGTACCTAAAGGGACAGCTAGCCATTTATGTAAACTAGAACCGTAATAATCACAGCCTAGATCTTCAATACTAAATTGAAAATGCCCCACACAATGCGCACCATCTACCATAACTTGTACCCCTTTTTTGTGCGCCATCTCACAAATTTTTTTGATAGGAAGAATCTGACCGGTAATATTTATCATATGACAGACCATTAACAATTTAGTTTTAGGGGTGATGGCATTTTCATACAGACGAACAATTTCCTGGTCTGAACTAGGGTGGTTGGGCACAGATACCACTATATTTTTTGTACCGTAGCGTTTTGCCACCTGCTCAAACATCATCTGCATGGCACCGTAATCTTGTTTAGCGTAGACAGCTTCATCATCTTTTTCCCAGCTTAGGCCTTTAATTACCATATCTAAAGACTCTGTGGTATTTCTTGTAATGATGATGTTTTTTGCTGGAGCTCCTACCACAGCAGACAATTTTACCACCATCTTATCTTTGGTATCCCATTGTACGGTTCTCATATAATAAGACCCTTCATAGTTCACCATTTTGGCATGGGCAATCATGTGGTTAAGCGTAGGTGTTGGAATAATATTATAATAACCACTTTCTAGATTGATATACTCTGGCTTTAAATCATAATCTTTACGTACCTGTAGCCAAAAATCTTCTTCTATGGCTATTTCTGCTGAAGAGAGATGCTGTAAATTCTGCAAACTAAAGGCAAAAGCACTATTCATAAAAGGCATGCCCATAGCCGCTAAAGAAATGTTTTTTAGAAATACTCTTTTTTTCATGTTAGCTCATTTTCATTAAAGATACAGAAATAACTAAAAAAAGCAAGTATTTAGCAGTTAGCTAACTAAGTAGTGTTTTGGGTATGTATGCGATGGTTCTAAAAATCTCTTTCTGCTTTTTTTGCATTTTTGCAGATAGCATTAAAAAAAAGTGAAATGGGGGTAGATGTGGTCTTTCTTTTTCAATGATTTTCCCATTCAAAAATAACCAACCTATTTGAAATTACAATTCTATTTTAGATAGTTTAGTTATTTTTTAGACAAGCTTTATAAACATAGTACAGACATACTAATTACCATGAATTTTTTTTTAAGTTTATTCTATCTCTTAACAATCCTATCATAGTCCCAATTCAGACCCCTTCATAGGTTCTGTGCTTATTTAGTTGCACCATAGGAGAAATTGTAATTCCGAAAAAACTTCTTAAGGGTATTTTTATTTTAGGGTTGAAAATAAAGCTAACTGTTTCGTTTTTTTTGGTGTCCCATGAATAGAACCCCTCAGATGAAAAAGGTTCAGCATTAAATTGCCAGTATACCCAACTTTAAATGAGTAATTTTTTTTAGTGATCTCATTAAAATTCAAATCGATTCCTAATTGATTTCCAATATTTAATTCGCTACTTAAATAGAATTTATTATTTATTTCGAATTGAGCATTCATAGACATGCTCGTAAAAAGGATTGTTAACAATATAATCGTAAATTTCATAGGTGTTTTTTATGCTCTATCTTAATCCATCATGCAAAATTATCTGTGCATTTAGATTTGAATAACAAGAAGTGGTAGTAGTATCTTCTGTGTTTGTATCGCTACTTTCATTAGTACAACTTTGTAAAAAGAGGAAGGGTATAATTAAAAACAACATATGTCTTTTCATACTAATAATTAAGTCTATTGGTAGTTTATAAGTATTTTTTTTGTTTATTGAAAATTATAATACACAGGTATTAGATTTATTTTTTAGATAGTATTGATCCTTACTTAGAATTTCAAAACCTGTTTTTGTTTTTATTTGCTAGCAAAATTCACTTTCGTTCATCAATAATAAGTGCTGGTATATCTAAGGATTTATACAATACATTATAAGCATTCATTTCTTTATTTATAATGGTATTACGTTCATTTACATACACTTGCCAATCATTCATTAAATCAGTAAATCGTTCTTTGGCTCCAGAGGTAATCTTTGGATTTGCTTGATCTACATAACTTTTTAACTGAATCAATTGTGCATTTAACTTATTATTGAAATTAATAACATCTTGAAATGTTTTCTGTTTGGCTTGGATTAAATTTTCTTCCCAACTATTAATACGTTTTGTTAAAGCTGCTCCTTTTTCTAGCAAAGAGCTCATCTGCTTATCATTTTTTAAAAGCTTCGCATAGCGAGTAAGCTGATTCTTGGCAGACCGCATTTGATTGACAAATGTATGTATATCTTGTAAGGTATTTTCTATTGTTACTAGCATTTTTTGTTGCGCTGTAAAATCTTCAATAGTTGAATTAATAGCAGGGTTTGGAAGTATTGAAATGGCTGTTTCTATACGTTCTTCTTCTAAGGTTAATCTAAGCGTATAGACTCCTGGAGCAACACTAGAGCCAGTAAGTCCACCAAAAACAAATACTTTGTTAATAGCAGGTAAGGATTCTCTTTTAAAATCCCACGTAAAACGATGATACCCTTTTGTTGAAGGTAAAATTTCTGGTTTGGAGGGTCCTCCAGGCCAAGATTTGAAACCTTTTGGTTTTTTGTTAGTGTACGTACGTATTACTTTTAAGTTTTGTAAAACCTCTAATTTTAACTCTAAAGAATCTGCTGCCCTATCCAGGTAATAATCAAAAGTAACACCGCTTTTGGGGTTTTTACCTTGTCCTGCGGCTTTAGAGATACCACCAAAAATACGATAGGTGTCTTTTGGTTTAAATAGTTTAATAGATGATTGGTTAGCAGTCATCGTTTGTAGCAATCCTAGATCATCTAAAATCCAGAACCCACGACCAGAAGTCGCTGCCACCAAATCATTATCTTGAATAATTAAATCATTAATAGGAACAATGGGTAAGTTTAATTTTAACCGTTGCCAATGCGCTCCATTATCATTAGAAACATACAAACCAGTTTCTGTTCCTGCATACAATAGGCCTTTTCTTTTTTTATCGGATCTAACAACTCTAGCAAATCCGTTCGGATCTTCTAAACCATTAACAATTTTTGTCCATGATTGCCCATAATCGTTTGTCATAAAAATATACGAGCTTAAGTCCATAGATTTGTACCGCATCATCACAATATAGGCTGTTGCTGGGTTATGTGAAGAAACATCAATGCTATTTACAATACCATCTTTAATTCCTTTAGGTGTGATATTCTCCCAGGTTTGACCACCATTTCTGGTAATATGAACAAGGCCATCATCACTTCCAGCATATAAAACACCTTCTTCATGTTCTGATGCTACGAGTGCCGTAATAGTATTGTAATTTTCACCTCCAGCTGCTTCATTTGTATAGGGACCTCCACCTGGACCGTGTTTATTGGTTTCATTCTTTGTAAGATCTGGACTTATCTTTGTCCAGTTTATTCCTTCATCTGTTGTTTTAAATACAACATTACCAGCATGATAAATGGTAGTTCTATTGTGTGGAGAACTTATAATAGGTGCATTCCAGTTATACCGGTATTTCGCGTCTTTTGGCGCAATACTTAAACCTAATTCTGGATATTCTTTAATTGATTTTTGTTCTCTAGAAGTCTTGGTCCATTTACTGATATTTCCTTGATAGGTACCGCCGTATACAATTTCTGGATTGTTAGGGTCAAATGCAATGAAAGCACTTTCACCACCTGCTACAGAATACCAATCTTTCCAATCTATTCCTCCGTCATTTGTTCTGCTTGCAATAGCAATTGCAGAGTTGTCTTGCTGCCCACCATATACATTATACGGTACTAGGTTATCTGTTATAACTCGATAAAATTGAGAGGTAACTTGGTTTTGTTGCGTGCTCCAACTTTTTCCTCCATTAAATGAAATATTAGCACCTCCGTCATTAGAGTTAATGAGGTTGGTATTGTCTTTTGGATTGATCCATAAATGATGATTGTCTCCATGAGGAACAGGAATATTAAAAAAACTCTTACCACCATCAATAGATTTCATGACCGGAGCATTTAAAACATATACTACGTTCTCATTTTGTGGGTCAGCAAAAATTTCCATATAATACCAGGAACGAGCAATATTAACACGATTTTTATTGACTTGTTTCCACGTTTTTCCAGCATTATCTGATCGGTATACACCCCCTTTTTCTTTTTCAGCTTCAATAACTGCAAACACTCTATTTGGATTGGCTCTAGAAACAGAAATACCTGATTTCCCAAAAGATTTAGGCAATCCTTTTGTCATTTTTTGCCATGTGTCTCCCCCATCATTAGACTGATACAATCCTGAATTTTCACCACCAGATTCCATATACCAAGGATACCTTTGATGTTGCCACATTGAAGCATATAAAATACGTGGATTGTTCATGTCCATAGACAAAGAAGAAGCTCCTGTGGTACTATTTACAGACAGTATGTGTTTCCATGTTTTTCCACCATCCGACGTTCTATAAATTCCTCGCTCTTTTGAGGGTGCATATTGTGCTCCTTGTGCTGTTATATATATGATGTTTGGGTTTGTTGGATGTATGACAACATCTGAAATATGACGAGTTTTCTCTAATCCTATATGCATCCATGTTTTTCCAGCATCCATAGATTTGTATACACCGTCTCCCATTGAAGTCATTACACCACGAGCAGCATGTTCTCCCATTCCAACAACAACAATATTTGTATCACTCTCAGACACAGCAATAGCACCAACGGATCCAGTTTTAAAGAAATTATCGGATATATTTTTCCATGTGATTCCATCATCTATAGTTTTAAAAACTCCACCACCTGTAGAACCCATATAGTAGGTATGAGGCTTATCTGTTACTCCAGTAGAAGCCACACTCCTACCCCCTCTAAACGGACCTATGTTACGCCATTTTAAATCATGAAATAAAGAGTCTCTTAATTCTATACTAGGTTTTGATTTTTTCTTTTTTCTTTTTTGAGCATTCGAATCTATTGGTAGCATAAGTAGGCAAATAACCAATAGAATAAGTAGTTTTATGTTATTACTTTTGTTGAATGTTAACTGTAAGTGTTGGAATAATTTTATCATTGTTCAATGCTTATTTTAATAAAATTTAATTTATTTGTAGTTGAATCAACTATTTTTTTAAACAACTAATTTAGCTAATACAAACCGAATAAAAAATCTAGATGTATTTTATAAAGTAAGATTTGATAAATAAGTGGTCTGATGAAGGAAAGGCTTGTCGTTTACTTTTTTGAATAAGGCATAAAAAAAGCCCATCTTTTTTGAAGATGGGCTATTAAAGAATATTTATTTTTTATTGGGATACCCCAGCAGATTCCATTACAAGGTATGCTGTATCTCCATCAATTTTAAAAACATTACCCCAGCTACCTCTAGACATTGTGTTGGTAGTTGTATCTAACTGAGTCCAGTTACCATAGCCTATTGCTAATGAATCACCAAGATATTTATACCCTAGAATAGTAGCGTTCAATACCTGACCATCAGCATATACTTCAGTCGATTTAATATTTTCACGCCCCACTACTACACCTTCTTTAGAACTAACATTTTGAAATGCATTTTCTGTAAAAAGCATCGATAAACCCTCAGCATTTTTTTCGTTAAAGTGTTTAATATACCCAGCTACAGAAGCTTCTATTTTCTCAAAATGAGGCTCTTTAGAAACAATAGATTCTTCAAGTGAAAACACTTCAGTAGAAAGTGTGTCTGTTTCATTAAAAATTCTATGAGCAGATTCTAATAAAAATTTCACCTTACCATCTTTATAGCGATATACATTACCCCACTTTCCACTTTCTAAAGTTACATTATTGGCATCTGAAATTTTAAAAGTTCCAGCACCTATTAATATCTCATCAGACAACATACGTGTTTCTGATATGGTAACACTAATATTACTATTTTTAAAGTTGCTACCTTCTGCAAAAGTTTCTACAAATGAATTTTTTATTGCTTCACCTCCTACTATCGGCGCCAAAGAGTTGGAAATCACTCTTACAGCATCATCAGTAAACTCTGCTGCAACAGCTAGAGCATCACCTGAATTCCAAAACCCAATAAAACTTTCTGAAGATTCAGACATAAGCGTTTTAGCATCTGAGGTTTTAACCACTTTTTGCTCTTTATCTTTACAACCCACTATGATAATTAGCCCTAATAATAGACTAATGTTTACTATTTTTTTCATTATAAATATTTTATAGATTTAGAAACCAAATTTAAGGAAAAAAGAAATGAATGCATACCACTGATATAGTGACGTTTAGCTTTATTTTTTGTTGAGCATCTATAAAAAAAGTATAAAGAAAACGTTATTACTTCTTAAGTTGATAGCAATTAGAGTTTATTTTAATCTACCTTCTTGAAGCGTATTGTTTCAGTTCCAGAATCATCTAAGAAAGTCAGTTCAAGATTTCCTAATGTATAGTACCTAGTTAAAGTTAGTGCGATATCAAAGCTATTTGAACTGTTCATATCTAGACACATTTTTTTAGTACTTCCAATAGTTGAAAATTGGATATGAGTGGATGTAAATATTTTAATTTTTCCTCTATAATTATTACAGCCATTCGTCCCAAAAATTTGCATCTTAGACATATTTAATTCCATACGAGGCATCGAAGATTTCTCATTTACAGGGATTCCAAAGATTTGAGTGGGTACCCAATTATGCTTTAATAGATAGCTCTTATCAATCTGCTTATCTAATATTTTTATTAATTTATAGTGTATTGAAGAAGCATCTTCTGGAACACTGTTTTTGTCTATAGATTCTTCTTGAATTTCGATTTTCTGAAAATAACCAGGCTCAAAATTAAACTCATCAATGGGTGAATAAAATAACTCCCAATTAGGGTTTTCTAATGAGTCTCCTTTATGAATCATTAAACATTTCATGGTTCCTGCGCCTGAAGAACATTCTGATTTCATACTATGTACCCAAATAATGGTTTTGTTCTTGGTAGAAGAACAAGACATCACAAACAGCATAGTTGAAACAATAAGGATAAAAATGGTTAACTTCTGATGATTCTTTGACAGTTTCATAGTTTTTTTTAGTGCTTGATATAATAAGAGCAGTGAATCTCTTGTTAGATAAATTTAGTTGTATCTAATTTACTTCCATGATAGGAAGTTCAATAAAAGATCCTTCGGTGCCACCTGTAACAATGTATAAATCAGTATTCATACAAGAATCAAAAGTATTCTCAGGACATAAATCCGGATTAAATTCAAAGTTATCTTTGTCTGCTCCAGCAATGGATATTCTGATTTTATGTCCTTTTCTAAATTTCCAAGAATGAGGTTTTAAATTAAATTTTAGTTTTTGGTAAGTTCCATTCTTAAAAGGCTCAGGGTCATAATAATCTCTTTTGTATGATTGCCAAGGCAATTCTGGTTCTACATCAAAAGCACCATTCACCAATTCGTCGTTATCTGCAAGACGATGCCAGCCAGCACGTAATTGTGCTTCTGCAATGTAATAGGCTTTACCATCAGGAGCAACATCCGTGAGATAAACATATACATCTGCATTAGAACGATTGGATGATATATTGAGGTTTATAATTGGATACCCTGTAAGAGTTTTTTCTACTTTCAATGGTGCTGTCTCAAAAACCAAGCATTTATTGTCTTGAGCACTTCGCTCCAATACATCATTCATAACGAACATTGCGTTGTTAGGATTTAATGCATGCTCACCGTAGCTTGCTCTGTGGGTAAAGTCTACATTGTATTGAAGCGTATCTAGACTCTTTTCACTTTCCTCAGTTAATACATCTTTAGTTAAATAAAATTTCGTTGGTAGCGCTTCTTCTACAGGCCAAGTTGAAAAATTATTCCATCCTTCAAAGGGAGTATATATTTTTACAGGTAATTCTTTTTCAAATCCATTATCGATATCTTTCAGGTAATGGTCTAAGAAACGAAGTGTGTGAATAAATTGAGCATCAGAATACGAATTCTTATATCCAAATAATTCTTTATATGAAGCAGGAATATCTGCTGGAATGTGAAACCTAGGTCCCATGAAAAGATAAGAAGGGTTTGTGTTTTTTAAGGAGCTATACAACTGAGGTATACCCTCAAAATAATCAAAAAAACCTCCAATAAATAACACAGGGATTTTAGTTTTTTTAAGTTCAGCAATCAAATTAATAGGATTCGTTCCTTGAAAAAAACCTAATCTATCATCGAAATATAGGGTGTCATCAATATACTCAAAACTAGCTGCTAAATCGGAAAAACTGATGCTTTTCTGACGCTCTTTGAGCATAGAAATATAAGGATTATTAGGTCTTTCTACACCATCTTTATAAGTGATTGAAGCGGTGTTAAAGACTAGATGTTTATTATCTTTTAACTCCGGAATCTCATCTAAAAAATGTCCGTCACCATCCATATCAGTCAACGGTACTGATGGAAATATTGGCAGCTCTCCATCGGTACTCCAATAACTGCTATTGATATTTTTTAATCGAGTGCTGTATGATTCGATCCAATCGATGTTTTTTATACCTCCAGGACGGATATTATCACTGTAGGCATCCACATTAATTAAGCCGGGTGCAATACACTTTAAAGCCCGATGCTTTGTTGATGCGGCAGCAAATTGAGTCCAGCCTAAGTAGGATTGTCCTTCCATGCCAATCTTCCCATTAGACCAAGGTTGCATTTCTAAATAATTAAAAACTTCTGTAAAATCATCAATATATTTAGTATCCCCTGGTGATGCAAAACCCGTTGAAGAGCCGGTACCTCTCAAATCCATTAATACAACTGCATAGCCGTTAGAAGTATAGGTTTTTATTGATTTTTGAGAGATAAAGTCGTATTCAGGACCCCAAGAGCCTGTTTCCCATTTGCTAACGGCTCGCTCATACCATTTCATTTCAGGAACAAAAACAGAAGAGGTATATGGCGATGCTAACAAAACAATAGGATAGCCTGCAACATTTTCTTTTTCAGGAAGAAGGTAGGTAATTGCAATCTTTGTACTGTCTTTAAGTGAAATATACGCTCTAGCTCTCTTAAAGCTATTATTTTTGAGAGAAATCTCTTTAGCGTATGAAAATTCTGATCCTACATTAAAAGCTGGAGCTTTACCATCAGAAGTATAGAGTAAAAAAAGAAAACTAAATAACAATACCCCTATAACTACTAATAGACTGTATTTTAAAATTATTTTAATCATTGCAATACGTATTAAGGTTTGTCTCTACTTTGAGAATGATTAGATATATTTTTTAACCACCTAGTCTAGCAAATACAAACTGAATAGAAAACCCTAGAGGCTTTTCTTTTATAGACTAGAAAAAGTTTAAATCACTGGAGTACCATACAAATCGAAATCACCAGCTTCATGGATTTTAATTGCCACAAATTCTCCTATTTTAATGTAATGTTCTCTAGCATCAACTAATACATCGTTATCTACATCTGGCGAATCAAATTCTGTACGCCCATAAAAATAATTACCTTCTTTTCTATCAAATAAACAAGTGAAAGTTTTTCCAATCTTTTCTTGATTGATCTCCCAAGAAATCTGAGATTGTATTTCCATAATTTCGTTTACACGACGAAACTTTACATCTGCCGGAACATCATCATCTAAAACAAACGCACCAGTATTTTCTTCATGTGAATATTCAAAAGCACCAAGACGTTCAAAACGCATCTCCTCTACCCAACCTTTTAGTTCTTGAAATTGTGCTTCTGTTTCTCCTGGGTAACCAACTATTAAAGTAGTTCTAATTCCCATAGTAGGAACAGCTTCTCTAAATTTATGAATTAGAGCTGTTGTTTTCTCGTGGGTAGTTCCACGCTTCATAGATTTTAAAATGGCAGTATTGATATGTTGTAAGGGGATGTCCAAGTAGTTACATACTTTTGGCTCATTTTTCATAACCTCTAGTACATCCATTGGAAAACCTGTTGGAAAGGCATAATGCATACGAATCCATTCTATACCCTCAACTTTTGCCAAGGCTTCTAACAACGACGCTAAAGCTCTTTTTTTGTAAATATCTAATCCATAATAGGTCAAGTCTTGCGCAATTAACATGACTTCTTTAATACCTTTTGAAGCTAATTTTTCTGCTTCAATCACAATTTCTTCTATGGGTGTAGATTTGTGTTTTCCACGCATTAGTGGTATGGCACAAAAAGAACAAGGCCTATCACATCCTTCGGCTATTTTTAAATATGCATAGTGTTTAGGTGTGGTGGTTAAACGCTCACCAATTAATTCGTGTTTGTAATCTGCACCTAAAACTTTTAAGAGATTTGGCAAATCATGTGTCCCAAAATATTGATCTACGTCGGTAATTTCTTTTTCTAAATCTGGCTTGTATCGCTCACTTAAACAACCTGTTACAAAAACCTTATCTACATCTCCTGCTATTTTTTTCTCTACATAATGTAAAATAGTATCTACAGATTCTTCTTTTGCTTTTCCAATAAATCCACAAGTATTAATAACTACTATATTTCCTTCATCATTCTTGTCTTCATGAACAACGTCTTTACCATTAGCTTTTAATTGCCCCATTAACACTTCAGAATCATAAATGTTTTTAGAACATCCTAGTGTTACAACATTAATCTTATTTTTCTTTACAGACTTAGTCCTCATTCTCTACTTTTAGGTTGACAAAAATACGTTTAATAAGGTGAATTTTACTGGTAATTTTTTGGCAATTTTCTGTGTTTTGTCAATTGTTCAAAAATATAGCCTAGAAGTAATAATTTACCTTCTTCTTTTGATTTTCCAATAAAGGTTAAATTAATAGGTTCTCCAGTAGATTTATATCCCATAGGTACTGTTAAGTTTGGGTATTCTGCCACAGCAGAATACCCAGCATGAGAATTATTGATAGATAAAATAGCGTCTAAGCTCATAAGGTCCAATGCTTGAAAATAATTTCGAGCATTGGTCATTAATGTTTTTTTAATCGTTTCTAGTTGCATGAGTGTTACAGTATCTTTGCCAATATTTTTAAATCGTAACTGTCCGTATGGTGCTCTTACAACAGTATCTTCATTATTAAAATTAATAACATCATCTACAGTGGTAACTTTTACGTTTTTATCAGCGTAATTAATTAGATATTTCGGTAAATCATGTTTCATTTCTATGTTTAGAACTGATAAAAAGCTTGGCAACTCTATTGCGTTTGGAGAGATCTCTATAATTTCTGCACCAGCTTCTTTTATCTTATTGATATTAAACCTATAGATAGAGTCTTGTAAATAGTCTTTATAAACGCCTAAACGTCTGCCTTTAAAAGTATCTTCTATATCACCAAAATCTTGTTCTTCTAATTCAAATGATTTTGAATCTGAGACATCATAACCTGACATAGCTGTTAATACGATATAATTATCGATGATATTTTTTGTCATAGGCCCGGGTGTGTCTAAAGTACTAGAAATTGGAACTATCCCAGATCTACTTAACATACCAATAGTTGGTTTTAAACCAACTATAGAATTTTGACTAGATGGAGAGGTTATAGAACCAGAAGTTTCCGTTCCTATAGATGCCACAGCGTAATTTGCAGCTACAGCAACTCCACTACCCGAACTTGACCCTCCAGATTCAAACATTGCTCTTCCATAAGGGTTTAGGGTTTGTCCTCCAACAGCACTGTACCCAACGGGACAGCCACCACAGAAATAATAAGCCCATTCACTTAAATTTGTCTTTCCAAGGATTAAAGCGCCTGAAGCTTTTAGTCTTTTCACAATAAACGCATCTTCTGTATTCTTATTCTCAGATAAAGCAATTGCACCAGCGGTTGTTGGCATACCCTCAGTGTTAATATTGTCTTTTAATAAAATTGGCATACCGTAAACAGACATACCTATGAGAAAATCATTTTCATCTCTATTAATGTCTCTGGCTCTAGCTTCCTCTAAAACTGAAGGATTTAGACTAATAATAGCATGTAATGATTTGGTGGAATCACTCTCAAACTCTCTGATTCTATACAAATAAAATAACGTTAACTTTTCATAGGAAAGTTTGCCTTCTCTTATACTATTCTGAATGGAGGGAATATCTTGTTCTATGATTAAAGGTTTTAAATCCTTGTATTCTTTTTCTGAAAAATTAGAAGCCAACTCTTCATTAAACGGTTTAAAAATGGTGTTCATATCCAACACCTTTGATTGAAATAATTTAAATCTCATTCTGGGTTTTTGATGCATTCCTTGTTTTTCTAATAGAACGGATTCCTTGTAAGTCTTAAAAAGTAGCAACTCTTTTTTATCCTGACAGGATACTATAATTAGAAGTAAAACTAGTGGTACTATTTTTTTGATGAGTGTATTCATAATGATTTTTTATCAAACATTAAAAATGTTTGTAATTTATTAGTAATCGTAAGTTAAGCTTAATAAAAAATTATTTTTTCTAATTCCCCTAAGAACCTGCAACTTTAGATACTAAAATAGGAAAAATATCCATGACAAATATTTTAGAATAATAACTTTGTAGTGTTTATGTATTAAAATGAAATGATATTTATTGTTTTAATGAGTTGTAAAATAATACTTTTAGCTTTTAAATTGAAAGTCTAACACTTTTACAACCCACAACGTTATACATAAATATTTTATTAATTCTATTTTTAAAAGATGAAAAAACTAAGCCTCCTATTACTATTTTGCTGTTGTATTCAATTGAGCACAGCTCAAAATTTCAGAAAACCTTACAGAGAAGCTAAAAGAGCTTTGAAGAAAAAAGATTATGTGACTGCAACCTTAAAATCTATAGAATCGCTAAAAGCTAAAAAGAATTGGAAAAAATCTAATGATATTTTTGAAGAGGCTTTATCTAAAGTAAATGGTTGGGCATCAACTTATATTAAAGATTTAGAGACCAAAGCGATACCTTATAAAGATTTCCATTCTGTTGCACCGATGAAAAAAGTATTCATCACATATGCTAATTTAGATAAAATACAAAAAAAGTTATTTGAATTATCTGCAGTATTATCATCAAAACAAAAAAAGTTTATTGCGCTGCACACGATGAACTATGAAAAAAAAAGAAATGAGGCTGACAATCTATTAAAAGCTTATAACACGAATGCAGCAGACGAATTTTATACAAATGGCTTGAAAGCTTTCAACAATGCTGCCAACAAATATGATTATAAAAAAGCTTACAAAACATTTGAAAGCTCTCTGAAATATATAGCAAATTATAAAGATGTTCAAACTTATTTAAATAGATCTCTACAATTAGGAACGCTGAATGTTGGTTATTTTCCAATGAATAATTTCACAAATACATCTTTTAATAAAAGAGCTATGAAAAATCTAATTAATAGCACTATAGGATTGTTTAACAAATATCAATTTGCAAATTACTTTGATATTAGTAATAAAATAGAATTAAGAAAAATTGGTGCATTAGGAGAAAAAGGTAGAGAAGAATTAAAAAATATTGATGAATTTGTAAAGTTTAACTTCTTAAAATATTACGCTGGACCCACAGTAATTATAAGTAAGGTGTTTTATGAAAAGACAAAGACAAAAAAGAAAAAAGACGGCTCTATTAAAACGTGGTATTGTAAAGGTTACATTTATGAGGTCTCTGCCTCTGGATCTGTTGAAGTTGATCTAGAGTTTTTAGACAATAACGGAGACATTCTAGACAGTAGAAGAATAAACGTAAGAGTTAACCACAACGATAAATTCTTTCTAGCTTCAAAAGGTTCTGATAGAAGAGCCAATTCGTCAGGAAAAAGATTTACTACGAGTATGCCTGAACCATTTGATATGGTTGGCGCTATAATTAATAGGTTTAATACTAAAGTAAATGAGACCTATAAAAGATATGACTAATACTTTATAAAATTAAGTTGTGTTGTTTTTTCACTATCACTGATTTTAATATAGTAAACACCTCGTTTAAGTCGACTCACGTCTAACGTATTTGTGATGGATTGATTCATGACCAATTGTCCTAAAACAGAATAAACCTTTATTTTAGATGGGCCTTTTACGCCACTTATATAGAGTGTATTCTGAACTGGATTGGGATAAGCTTTTACAGGTTCTTTATATACGTTATCTATAGAAAGTGAACTATTATTAACCGCATTAGGGCTTCCATGTATATTGATGCATGACCAACTACCTGGTAAAGAATTGTCTAAATCTGGAGTGATCAGTTCTAACGTATCACCCGTTTCATCGGCACAAATTGGCCAAGGAGCATCATTAAGATATGTAACTTCATCTTGTAGAACACCACTAGCATTATACAACCTTACAGAATCAGACCCTCCAAATCCAAATCCAATTTCGCCAATATAATTTGTGATTTGGGGGAAAACAGCGGTAAAATCTGATTCATCTTTTACAAATACTAAATATGCATTAGCTGCAATCAATGTACCATTGGGAATTGTAAAAACATGAGAATCGTCATCATCCTTCAGTTCCCAATTAGACAAGTCTACAGAAGATGTATTTGGATTGTAAATTTCTACCCAATCATCAGCATTAAAGTCATCGCTTGATTTATAATTAATTTCATTAATTACAATAGGATTTGGAGTTCCCGAAGGAGAGAAGTTTGGAATTACCTGAAAAGAATTCACCAAATTAATAGTTATTGTTTCAAGTATAGAGTATAAATTTCCACTCCAATGAGAAAACTCATATCCTGGAGCAGCAATGGCTTTTAATTGAACAGGTACTGTTTCAAAATAGTCTCCTGTCCAAGAAGATTCTTGGATATTTAAATTCTCATTAACCTCAACAAATCCCTCTGAAACACTATTGTTTGTAATTGTTAATGGATGAGAATCAGGTAAATTAAATTGAGACATGATATGATTTTTAACAATAGAAGGTCTATTGTCAGCAAAATTTTTCATTTCGTCAATATAGTAGCCTATCCACGCATTTATATCACTAATATAAATTCCGTTATTGGTTAGAGATGGGTCATCTTTCCAACGTTCATAATGCGCAGTAACTTCTGGAGAAATAGTGGCAAAAATTTGATCTATATGTGCCTTGACATTAGTAGATAGAAAACGAGTGTTTAATTCGTCTGCATACCGATTTATAAATCTATTTCTAAAACCAGTATTTGTTGTTAGTCTTCTAAATAGTAAGGTAGACCAAGAGGGGTTTGGCCATCCGGGACCGTTTGGATCTAATGCAAAACTAAGCGTGTTTTCACTATAGTTACTAATATTCCAAAAAGGACCAAAGCCGAAATCTGTGTCATACATAATCCAGCGCCATTTACCTGCTGGGTGTTTCCAAAATTTAATATTGTTACCAGGCCAATCCGTATTATTAAAAAATATATTGGAAGCCTGATAAACAGCATATTCTTTTAAATCTATCTGTTCGTCTACATATTCAAAATTTGAATCTAGTGATAAATTTGTTGAATTTACATAGGATATAAGTTGATTATATTCGTCATTAGATCCCTCAATTTCTTCTGCATTATTGGTAAGCAGAGTAATGTCATCAGCCTCTACATTATGTTTAGAAGCCAGCATATGTTCGTTAATTTTTTCACGTAAATTATACATTCCCCAATACTCACTATTAATGTAGGTAGCAACAGGGTTGTGTTCTTGAAAATCTAAACCAGAACCACGCATTAAGCTTGTAAGCGTAATATCTTTCATTGAAGATCGCATCCAATCTTGTCCAGAATTTCTCAACACCATCGCTTCAAACTTATCATATGGTAGTTGATCAAAAAAGGAATGTTCAAATTTAGAGTCTCCATATTGTGCTCTGGCAAACAAAGACATAGATCTTTGTCCGTTTTGACCTCTACTCCACCCTCCAAAAATCTTAACACCGGCATTAAATTCTGAAAAAATATCAGTTCCATTTTCATGAAAAGATAGATGAATTGGACGTTCCCAATCTTCCCAAAAGTTTGCACCAAAATAAGGTTGATATGTATCATATGTTCCGTCAGGACCAAAAACATAAATTCCAGTATCTTCATCAAAAAAGTTATCGGGTTCTGTAGTTAAAAACATGACATCTATATCATGATTTGAATTAATGATATAGGATTTTGTATATATTGGAGAGGGAAAATAATTATTTAAAAAAATTCTTGCTCTTACAGTAGTATTCGAATTTATTTCTAGTGGATATGAATAAATTGATGATGTTTCAGTTGGTTCTTCACCACCAAAAGCGTAACGGATTACTTCTCCAGTATTGTTTCCGCTTAATGAAAGGTTAAAGGAGCCATTTATGAGACCTCCCTGTTGAGAAAAATTAACAACACTTTGAACTGCTCCTAAATATTCAGTATTTGAATTTTCATATCCAGGTGTTGTATCTAAATAACTTACAATGTTACCTGAACTTGAAGAAATTCCTACTGATGTGTCAGGTGGTAAGTTTTCAGCAATTAACTGGTCTATTAAATTTCCTGAAGAATCTGAAAGGCTTAATGTTTCTAAACCAGACGATATTTTAAAGTTTGTATGAAGGTTGTTTGTTGTTAAATTTAAAATATCAGGAGGGGTAACACCAGCACCATTTGGACTTGTAAAAACTGCTGATAAAAATGGAATAATGGTAAAATCTGAGGAATTTGAACTCACATTATGCGCTTGAATCGTTAGAATATTCTGACCATTATTTAAAATTGAACTAAAATTTGATATTAAAAACCTATCAGGGATTCCCCCAGAATACATTTGAGCTTCGTGGTCTTGTGAAGTACCAGAATTAAACGGTGGTGGCACCCCATTTATATTGGCACGGGCTATCTCAACACCATTAATATATGCAACAAAAGCATCGTCATAATCGATGTCCAGAATTAATGATGAAATGTCATTAAGATTAGTAATTGTAAAAGTCTTTCTAAGGTAAATAGACAATGTACCGGTTGGTATTATTGTTGCATCATCTCCATCATCATAACCAAATCCAGATGCACCTTCTGACCAATTTTGGTCATCAAAACCCAAAGAGGTCCAATTAGAACTTGGCTCACTGAAAGGAAGTAGGTACGAAAAGGTATCTCCTTGATTAACCAGTGTTCTAGAATAAGTAACTGATGATCGGTCTTTGGAAGAAGCCCATAACAGTAAGTATTCATCTGGTGCTAATGAAATATCGGGAAATGTCCACTTTGTAAAATCATCTAGATCGTCAGATAAAGTCCAATTTGCAATAGATACATTTTGTGTACCATAATTATGAAGTTCTAACCAATCTGGTGTATCACCATCTTCATCAAAATATTCTGAGTTAGAGGAAACTACTTCATTAATTCTTATGTTTTGTGATTCTATAGAAGAAACAAAAAACAATAACACAATAATTAAAATTCTCATTAATTAAAATTTATTATATGATTTTTTATTTTTTTGATTTAGTGAAATCAAAACTATATTTATATTTTAGACCAAGAATAGCCTTTGGTTTTAATTCAATTCTATTGAAGTTCTTTTGAAATCCATAGAACAGCGTAAATTTACCTATATTTTTAAACTTTTTATAGGTTTCAAAAGACAAACGATATCGATTAAAGCCATTTTCTAAATTTTCTTTTTGAACTTGATTGAATAGCTCACCTTTTAACCTAATCCCTAAATTAGGGTTTATAAATTTATAACCTAGACCCAATCGAAATCTAATATATTCATTAGGGATATTTCCATCATCTTCAGCAATACCAAGTTCATTTTTATGCTGATATCTTAGTCTATAAAAGAGAGTCAACATTTTTATATCGTGCTTATAACTTACGTTGAATTGATATCTAAAATGAGTTTCTAGACCTTGAATATTTCCAACATCATCATTCTCTCTAATAAAACGAACTCCACCGCCAAAATTAAAATCTTTAAAAAGCTCATATGAGGTTTCAAGCTGAGTAAAATAGGTGCTCAATGAAGATATTTTATTTCGGTATCTCAGGTGTTCAGAAGCTGAAAAAGACAATTTATCAGAAATATTGAAACCTACTTCAATGGAGCTCCATCCCTCTGTATCTGAACTATTTTGAGCAATACTTGTTTGAATAAAAGAAACTAAAAAAACTATTAAAATAGAACGGTAAAAAATATTATTGGCTACTCTCATTAAAATTTATTTTTTATAATAAACGGTTATAACTGCAGTATCTCTCAGAAAATTGATATTTCCAATCTCTATATTTACAACTTGAACACCCAATCTAGTTTGAATGTCTTCTTTTAGCTTATCATGATTTTCAGGTTGAATATTTTCTATAGTTTCGTAAATAATTTCTTTTGTTAAAATAGTATTATGATTAGAAAATCTTTCAAAATAATATACCGATAACAAAATAATTGTATTGGCAGTTAAAATCTCAATATAACTCATTTTCTTATTAGACAATGCGTTCATTACTGAGATACCTATCACTACAAAAAGATAGGTCATTTCTTTAACATCAATAGGTGTTGTACGATACCTAAGAATTCCAAATATTGCAAATAAACCTAGCGCCATTCCTAAATCTAATTCGTACTTTTTTAACGTAAAACATAAAAAGAAAACTACAATTCCTATTAAATAGAATGTAAAAAGATAGTGTTTGTTTTTAGAATATTTATAGTATGTAAATTTAATAATACCTGTTAAAAAAATTACATTGATGAATAGTTTAATCACCATTTTATAAAAATCATCGTCAAAAAAGGGTATTCCAAATATGTCCATATTAGTTATACATTTTATTAATTTTTAAATTTATTTCTTTGAATTGATTCGTTTTAATTGATGTTATGAGGTTTGAAATACCAACACAATATTTACTGAAACTAACAATCGGTATTCGGCTCATTTTTAAAGCTTTGTAAATCGCGGTATTTTCCTTTCCTTTCTCTTGTTTTACCTCAATAACAACAATTTTTTCCAATTTTTTAGAGGATTCATCTGCTTGAAATATTATTTCTGTATCAATTGTAACCCTCTCAGGTACTTGTTTATTAACTAGCGTAAAGCGATTAAAAGTATTGGATAATACTGGATTTAAGAAACAAGAACTATCTGTGTTTTTTTTGATGAATTTAATTGATGATGGTGATAATTTATTTTCAAAATCATCTATAGAACAGCGAAATTTATTGGTAACACCAGCATTGTTTTTTTTCTTTACTTCTAAAAAACAAAGGTTAGAGTCTATGTATTTTCGAATTCTTATTTTATGTCGATTTCCTTTCCCATTATGATGGTGCTTGTAAAGCATCTTATCCTTAGTATCAAAATAAAGTGTAGAGTATTTCATCAATCTTTTATTGTTAATATCTAAAATTTGATACTCTGAACTAATGATCTCTAAAATTTCTAATAATTTTTTTTCTGTAGTTAAAAATTTAGTATCAACTCTTTTTAATAGCGCAACGTTATCCATCTCTTTTAGAGAGATTGGAGAAAAATTAACTAAATTACCTGAAACCATAGAATTTTTAGAGTCCACTAAGTTATAACTTTTTTTTAATGTTAAAAAAAACGCGATTTTATTTTTAATAAAAGGTTGTAAATTACAACAGTAAAACTAAATAAATTCATTCGCAAACATGTAGTAGCATATTTTAAACGAATTAACATTGAGTTCAATATGAAAAAAATAGATCGAAGAAAAGCTATCAAAAATTTAACCATTGGTATTGGTGGGGCCTCCTTATTATCAAGCCCATTTAGCGGTTTTGCTAACACAGAAAATAAGGCTAACACCATACCAGTCAGAATTTTCGGAAATCCTGATATTGAACAACCTGTTACGGTCATAACCTTAGGTGCTGGTGGAAGAGGAAATGTATATGGTAATTATGGTATTCAATTCCCTAAAGAATTAAATATAGTTGGTGTTGCAGAACCCATCTCCATAAGAAATGAACGTTACGCAAAAAAACACAATATTTCTGAAGAAAATAGATTTGATACTTGGGAGCATGTTTTTAATCGTCCTAAGTTTGCCGATGCCATTATTATTTCAACACCAGATAATTTACATTATGGCCCCTGTATGAAAGCGCTGGAGATGGGCTATGATATTTTACTAGAAAAACCGATAGCTCCAACAGAAAAAGAATGCTCAGATATTCTTAATTTAGCAAATAAAACGAGTAGAATTGTTGCCGTATGCCATGTTTTGAGATATGCTCCTTATTTTATAAAATTACGAGAAATGATTCAATCTGGATCAATAGGAAAGCTAATAAGTATTCAACATCTAGAACCTATTGAACATATACATATGTCGCATTCATATGTTAGGGGGAACTGGCATAACTCAAAAGAAACAACGCCAATTATTCTTGCTAAATCCTGTCACGATTTAGATATCTTAAGATGGATGATAGACAAACCATGTAAAAGTATTGCTGCATATGGTAGTTTGAAGTGGTTTAAAAAAGAAAATGCTCCTGATGGCAGTACAAATAGATGTACAGACGGCTGTGCTGTAGAAGCTAGCTGTCCATATTCTGCTTTGAAAATTTATAATGACCCGAATGGTTGGTCTTCAGTTTTTGACTTGCCAGATGATAGATCTAAACGCCGTGAATATATTTTACAACAATTAAAAACAACAAATTATGGACGATGTGTCTACAAAATGGAAAATGATCAACCAGATCATTATGTAACATCAATGGAGTTTGAAGATGAAATTACTGCTAATTTTTCTATGGAGGCTTTTACATCATATCATGGTAGAAGAACCAGAATAATGGGCTCTCATGGAGATATCACAGGGGATATGACTGAGTTTACACACACAGAATTCTTAACAGGTAAAGTAACTAAATGGGATGTTACTTTTGACGAGAAAAAAAATAGCGGCTACCAAGATAGTGGACATGGTGGTGGAGATTGGGGCTTAGTCACAGACTGGATTAATGCTGTAAAAAAACAAGACCCAAGTTTATTAACCTCAACTATAAATGCATCTGTAGAGAGTCATATCATGGGGTTTATGGCAGAGAAAAGTAGAAAAACGAAAGAAACAGTTGCTATTAATTTAAAATAACAAGGCGCAAAAGTCCGCGAAATTAGATCTTTTTAACTGAATTTTTGATTAAAAATAAAACCCACAACAAACGTTGTGGGATTCCTTTTGCGGAGAAAGAGGGATTCACTTTGTGCATCCCAACAGGGAATCCTGAGCAAGCATAGAAATCGAAATTCTTTTAAAGAATTTTGTCTTTTTTATTTCCCAAAAAAACTCAAACAAGTTTGGTTTTTGAAAATAAAAAACCCAGAACAAACGTCGTG
>CAZAIL010000007.1:9477-29230 GCA_964485155.1 uncultured Flavobacterium sp. | reverse complement strand
AACCGGGTGATAAAATTTTAGGTTTTGATTTGTCTCATGGAGGTCATTTAACTCATGGTTCTCCAGTAAATTTTTCCGGAAAGTTATATGAGCCTCACTTTTACGGTGTTGAAAAAGAATCAGGAATTTTAAACTACGATAAAATTCAAGAAATAGCCACTAAAGTGCAGCCAAAAATGATTATTGCTGGTGCTTCTGCTTATTCCAGAGATATGGATTTTAAACGTTTTAGAAAAATTGCAGACAGTGTTAATGCATTGTTACTGGCAGATATTTCTCACCCTTCAGGGATGATTGCAAAAGGAATATTAAATGACCCATTACCTCATTGTCATGTTGTAACCACTACAACTCATAAAACATTACGTGGTCCAAGAGGCGGAATGATATTAATGGGAAAAGACTTTGAAAACCCTTTTGGATTAAAGTTAAAGAATGGTAACCTTAAAAAAATGTCTGCTTTACTTAATGGCGGGGTTTTTCCCGGAAATCAAGGAGGTCCTTTAGAACATATTATAGCTGCAAAAGCAATAGCATTTTCTGAAGCATTGACGGATGAATTTTTACATTATCAAATTCAGGTAAAGAAAAATGCTGCTGCTATGGCAAAGGCTTTTGTTGCAAAAGAATATCACTTAATTTCTGGAGGAACAGACAACCACATGATGCTAATAGATCTTAGAAATAAGAATATTACTGGAAAAGATGCTGAAGCGGCTCTTGAAAAAGCAGAAATAACAGTGAATAAAAACATGGTTCCTTTTGATGACAAATCACCGTTTGTTACTTCTGGTATTAGAATTGGAACTTCTGCAGTTACCACTCGTGGCCTAAAAGAAGAGGATATGACGATCATTGTTGAATTTATAGATGCAGTAATTCAAGATTTTCAAAATGAAGATTCATTACAGGCTATTGCAGAAAAAGTTCATGATTTCATGAATCATAGGCCTTTGTTTAAAGGATAATAACACTAACTTTATTAGGATGAATAAGGTATTTTTTATTTATTTATTTTTTTTCTTAAATATTTTAAGTGCTCAAATAGCTTTTGAAGATGTAGCTAATGAAAAAGGCGTTGGTTACAGCTATGGCGATTCTGAATATGGAGGTGGAGTTTCTTTTGCAGATTTTGATAATGACGGATGGGATGACATTACCTATGCGTCAGAAGATGGAATTGAACTATATTTTTTTAAAAATAATAATGGGATTTTTAATTTAGTGACACTAAATGGGATTTCAAATACTTACAAAACAAAACAAGTAATTTGGATCGACTATGATAATGACGGAGACAAAGATTTTTTTGTAACTGCTATTGAAGGAATAAACAAATTTTATAAAAATGATGGAAATATGAATTTTACAGATATTTCATCTACAATTGGTTTTTTTCAAACAGATCTTTTTACTTATGGAGCATCATTTGGTGATATTGATAATGATGGTGATTTAGATGCTTTTATTTCAAACAGAACAAGTACTGAGGAATTACAACGAAATTATTTATATAGAAATGATGAGGGTACTTATATAGATATCACCTCTTCAGCAGGAATTCCCATTGAGGATGAAAACGGAAATGAGAATAGTCAGTTATCCTTCTGTACTATCTTTTTTGATTTTAATAAAGATGGATTTCAAGATATTTATTTGGCAAACGACAAAACAAATATTATTAATAGACTCTATAAAAACTTAGGAAATAACACTTTTGAAGATGTTTCTATTTCTAGTGGTGCAGGCATTGCTGTAAATGCCATGACAACAACCATAGGTGACTATAACAATGACGGTTGGTTTGATCTATACATCACAAATACTCATAGTCCTCAAGCAGGTAACGGGAATGTATTATTAAAGAATAATGGAAACGGAACCTTTACAAATGTTGCAGAAGAAACAGGTACAACTTTCAATAGCTTTGCTTGGGGAGCAGTATTTCTTGATGCAGATAATGATACTTTATTAGATTTATATGTAAGTGGTGGCTTTGACGGAAGTATTGGTTCATTTTTATCTGCTGCTTTTTACCATCAACAAACAAATGGAACATTTACAATTCCTCAAGATATTGGTTTTGAGGAAGATACAAGAGAGAGTTTTTCAAATGCCATTGGGGATATCAATAATGATGGAAAACCTGATATTATTGTTTGTAATGATACAGAAATTAATTTTTTATGGGAAAATAAAACGAACAATAATAATAATTGGCTAAAAGTAAAACTAGAAGGTACTATTTCTAATAAAGATGGCGTAGGAAACACCATTGAAGTTAACATAGGTGGTCAATCTCAATATAGATATACTCTTGCTGGTGAGGGATATATCTCTCAAAATTCCTCTTATGAATTTTTTGGTTTAGGAAATGCCACGGAAGTAGATTATATTAAAGTACTATGGACTAGTTCGGGTACCGAAGAAATTATCAATGATATTGCTGTAAATCAAGCAATAATAATTAAAGAGGGTAGTGGAGTACTAAGCAATACTGATATTCAAATTGACAATCTCTTTAGTATGTATCCGAATCCAAGTAATAATGGAGTTTTTAAAATCTCAATATCAAATAGTGATTTAGCTTCGTTAAAGGTTTATGATTTTTCGGGAAGGTTAATTACTGAAATAAAACATTTAAAAAACAATGACGAAGTTAATTTAAGCCAATATCAGAAAGGAATTTATATTGCTAGACTTACCTCAAAAATTAAAAACAGTTATTTAAAATTAGTTATAGACTAATCCTCTGTAGCTCTATCTAGTAAATTTTTATTCATTACTTTACTAGTCTTGGCTCCTAATTGCTTAATTTTCTCCACCTTCTTAATGAGGTTTCCTTTACCAGTTAACTTTTTCATAGAAGAATCGTAACTACCCTGAACAGTTTTTAATTGATTGCCTACTTTAATTAAATCATCTGTTAAGTTAACAAATTGATCATATAGTCTTCCAGCTTGATTTGCAATTTCCAATACATTTTTCTTTTGATTTTCTTGTCGCCACATTGAAGCTACGGTACTTAAAGTTGCTAAAAGAGTAGATGTAGAGACTAACACAACATTTTTGTCTAAAGCCTCCATATACAATTGATTGTTCTTGTTTAAAGCTAATAAATAAGCAGGTTCTATAGGTACAAACATTAATACATAATCAGGTGTATTAATTTCATATAACGATTCATATTTTTTTTCACTTAATTCTTTAATATGTTTACGAATACTTTCTATATGTTTCTTTAAATGAATTTCTTTCTGTAACTCGTCTTCTTCATTAAAATAAGCCTCATAATTTGTTAAAGAAACTTTAGAATCTACAATCAAATGACGATTATCAGGTAAGTTGATAATAAAATCTGGTTTTTTTAATCTTCCTTCTTCATCTCTATAACCACCCTGAGTTGTAAAGTGAATGTCTTTGGCAAGATTTGCTTTCTCTAAAAGAATTTCTAACTGTGTTTCACCCCAATCTCCCTGTGCTTTACTATCACCTTTTAGTGCTTTAGTTAAATTTATAGCCTCTTTACTCATTTGTAAATTAAGATCTTTCAAATTATTAAGCTGTTCTTTTAAGGCAGAATGCATGCCAATACTTTCTTTTTGTGATTCTGTCACTTTTTTCTCAAACCCTTCAATTTTTTCTTTTAAAGGAGTTAAAATATTATTCATATTTAGTTTATTCTGTTCTGTAAACTTGGTAGATTTTTCTTCTAAAATTTTATTTGCTAAATTTTCAAATTCTTTTGTGAATTTTTCTTGAAGCTTTTCCAATTCTTCTTTGTTTTCCGCGATGTTTTTTTCTGAGTTTTTTAATTCTGTTTCCAGACGTATTTTAGAGGCTATTAATATCTCTTTCTCTGTTTGAGAGGCTTTCAAGTCATCACTTGTATCTTGAATGCTCTTATTCAAAATTGTATTTCTTTCTTCTAAGGTAGCTTGTTCTTTTTGAAACTTTAATCTTGCCGAGTTCCTACCTAGGAATAGACCAATAAAAATACTGGCAATTATAATAATTAAGTAAATAAGTAAATCTGTCATCATTCAAAAATAAGTTCTTAAATTTAGAGCTTTAATATTGACGATGCAAAAATTATCAAAATTTATATTTACCCGTATTTTAGGCTGGAAATTGGTAGGTGATTTTCCAAAAAAATTAAAGAAATATGTCATTATTGCTGCTCCACACACTAGTTGGAAAGACTTCCCTATTGCAATTTTAGCAAGAAACTCGTCAAATGCCAAAATTAATTTTATTGGAAAAAATTCTTTATTTAAAGGACCTTTTGGCTTTATATTCCGTTCATTAGGCGGCACACCAGTTGATAGAAGTCAGCGAACAAATATGGTAGATGCAATTGTAGACATCTTTGATTCTAAAGAAGAATTTAGGCTAGCGATATCTCCAGAAGGAACAAGAAAAAAAGTTGCTGCTTGGAAAACTGGGTTTTATTATATTGCAAAAGGAGCGAAAGTACCTGTTGTGATGGCTACCTTAGATTTTGAAAACAAACAAATAAAAATTTCTGAGCCTTATGTCACCACAGACAGCAAAGAAATAGATTTTGAGTATTTTAAACTATTTTATAATGGAGTAAAAGGGAAGCACCCAGATCTGTTCTAATTTTTAAATTTCTTGGCTACTTTTTCTGAAATTCCAATAATTACCTCTGTTGCTTTTATCATGGATTCAACAGGTAGATATTCATAACGTCCATGAAAATTATGTCCGCCAGCAAAAATATTCGGACAGGGCAATCCCATAAATGATAGTTGCGATCCATCTGTTCCTCCTCTAATAGGCTTAATTAATGGTGTAATTCCTATCTCTTTCATTACCTCTTCGGCAATGTCCACAATATGCATTACAGGTACTACTTTTTCTTTCATATTGTAATATTGATCTTTTAATTCAATTTCAATGGCATCACTACCTAATTCATCATTGATTTTAGCAACCAAACTGACCATGATTTGTTTTCGGTCTTCAAATAATATTGAATCATGATCTCGGATAATATACTGTAAAACAGTTTGTTCTACTTTACCCTCTAGTTGATGAAGATGAAAGAAGCCTTCATAACCTTCAGTAGTTTCTGGAACTTGATTTTTTGGAAGTCTATTTATAAAGTCACTTGCAATAGTCATAGAATTGATCATTTTTCCTTTTGCATAACCAGGATGCACTATTCTTCCTGTGATAGTAATTTTTGCTCCAGCTGCATTAAAATTCTCATATTCTAATTCTCCAATCTGACTTCCATCCATTGTATAAGCCCATTCTGCCCCAAATTTATCAATATCAAATTTATGAGCGCCTTTACCAACTTCCTCATCTGGGGTAAAGCAAATTCTTACTTTTCCATGTTTAACTTCAGGATGATTTATTAAATATTCCATTGCAGACACAATTTCTGTTATTCCTGCTTTATCATCTGCTCCTAGAAGAGTTGTTCCGTCTGTTGTTATAATTGTTTGTCCTTTGTAATGCAGTAAATCATCAAAATAAGAAGGACTTAAAACAATGTTTTCCTTTTCACACAATACGATATCTTGTCCATCATAATTATGATGAATTTGAGGCTTTACATTAGCACCTGTATAATCTGGTGTGGTATCTATATGAGAAACAAAACCTATTGTTGGAACTTCATAGTCTATATTGCTAGGCAATGTGGCCATCACATAACAGTTTTCGTCTAGTGTAATATCACTCAAGCCAATCTCAGTTAACTCCTTTACTAAAACTTTTGCTAAGTTCCATTGTTTTTCAGTGCTAGGAAAAGCAGGATTATTTGGATCAGATTCGGTATCTATAGTTACATAACTAATAAATCTATTGATAATAAGGTCTTTGTTCATATGAATTAATATGTTATTTTTTCTATTAAATTTATTCCATTACAAATTCTTTGATCTGCTAAAGAGTCTCCATATACTTCTATTTTAGAATGGATGTAATTGTTTTCATTTAGTTTGATAAAAATAGTATAAATTTTGTAGTCAAACTTTCCTTTTTTTCCAATTGCATTAGAATAGTAGGCCATCTTGCCTTTAAATTTTCGTTCACCTGAACCTGTCTCTAGTAGCTGATTATTAGCTAAACTAGATTTAAATTTCTTTATAAAATTAGCATCTATATTTAATTTGTTGGAAACATGGGTTATATCAAGCAACATTGTTTCTGTCAGTTGTTTTGTGGTATCTGCCGTATAAATTGATGATTGATTTTTGTCATAATATAAATTTGTTTTCCATGTGTCTGGATACTGAACAGTAAATACTTTCTTAAAATCTTGAATTTTTTCTAAGTTTGGATAATCTTTCGACTTGCAGCCAAACTCTTTAGATAATGTTGATTTATGAGAACAAGAAACTAAAAATAAAACGGAAATAACAATGATGAAAATTTTCATTTTTAGTGAAGTATTAGTTTTCCTATTTTTTCATTTCCTGATAGCCATGCAACATTTCTGTCTACAAATTGAATGGTGTAATATTCATCTTTACTGACTTCATTCCAAGTTATTCCGCTATCGTTAGAATAGGAGATGCCTGTCTTTCCAACTGCAAAAACTTCTTTACCGTCTGTGCCCGGAACATATTGAACACAGCTCTTGTAATTAGGGTTTTGTCCATCAGAGACTAAGGTCCACGTTTTTCCACCATTTTTAGTAATCGCTTTGTTATTTAAATTTGCTTCAGGTTTTAAATAATCACCACCTATAATAATTCCGTTATTTTGATCAGAGAAATCAATAGAATAAATTCCTTGTGATCCCTCTCCTTGAATTATTGGTGTATTAAATACTTCCCAAGTTTTCCCATAATCAATTGATTTAAAAATTCTTGCTTGTGTTCCACCAGTGGCAATCCATGCTGTTTTTCCTAACACTTTTATAGAAGTATTACTTGCTGCAAAAGCGGCTTCACCTTCAACTGTTTTTGGGATTTTATTGCATGGAATTTTACTCCAAGTGTAACCACCATCATTTGTGAGAATAATTGATAAACAATCTTCTGTTGGGTCTCCCATAGCAATTCCATTACGTTTGTCAAAAAACTTCATCGAATCGTAAAATGCTTTTTTATGTTCTTCTTTATAGACTAGAGTGTCTCTGGAAAGATTATATAATAATGCTGGACTACCAATACTCATAGCATAATAATCAGTTCCGTTTGTAGCTAAACTTCTAAAATTAGGAGTAATAGAGTCCTGGTATTTTATATATGTATTTGAATTAGAATTCTCATCAGTACTTTTAAAACCTACACTTCCATCAGAAGCAGCAAAATAAACTCTAGAACTATCTAATGCAATAATTGCTCTAATACTTATACTGTCTATTGTTATTTTTTTTATAACAATTGTATCTATGTTTCTAGGCTGGTATTCTTTAGTACAAGAACAGATAAAAACTAATAAAGTAAAGATGGTAAAGAATGATTTCATTTTGGTATTTTTATAAAAAAACGAAAATACATAAATCATTTGTTGAATAATGAAGAAAGCATTAGTAATTTCAGGAGGAGGGAGTAAGGGTTCCTTTGCTGGAGGTGTTGCAGAATATTTAATAACGAAAAAAAAAAAAGAGTATGACATTTTCCTTGGGACATCTACAGGAAGTTTATTAGTTTCTCACTTAGCTACTGGAAAAATTAGAACATTAAAACAAATATATACATCGGTAAATCAGAATAGTATATTTAATGTGAATCCATTTCGAATTACAAATAAAAACGGTGTTACCATCGTGCGTATTCGTCACAGAAGTACATTGTTAAATTTTTTAAGAGGGAGTAAAACCTTTGGAGAAAGTAAAAATCTACGAAAGCTTATTAAAAAAAATATTACCAAGGATATTTATAAAAATATTCTTGAAAACAAAAGAGAAGTTGTAGTCACAATTTCAAACCTTACTACAAACCAAATTGAATACAAATCAATACAAGAAAATAGTTATGAAGATTTTTGTGATTGGATTTGGGGGTCTTGCAACTACATTCCGTTTATGAGCTTGTTAGAGAAAAACGGACATCAATACGGTGATGGTGGCTTTGGTTGTTTAATTCCCATTAGAGAAGCTATTAAAAGAGGAGCGAAAGAAATTGATGCAATTATTTTAGAAACGGAGATAAATCAAATTAATAGAATGCCTGCTAAAAATCCGTTTTCTTTACTGTTTACAATACAAGAGTTTATGATGGAAAATGTAGAAAAACATAATATCACCATTGGAAAACTGTCTGCTAAAAACAACAATGTTAAATTGAATTTATATTATACACCTTCTGTTTTAACAACAAATTCATTAGTCTTTGATTCTAAAAAAATGAAAAAATGGTGGAGATCTGGGTATTTATATGCCCAAAAGAAAAACGAAGAAATCCTTGGTGAAATCAACGAAAATATATTGGATATTTAAAAAAAAACAGCTTTTAATTATTTTTTTTGAAGTCTACAAACATATTGTTTTTAATTGGATTGTTCATTTGAGAGTTACCAATCTCATCTAAATTTATTATGTCAATTGTTGAGTTAGAATCACTAGGTCTATTTCCAGTTGTAATCAAAACAATTGTTCTGTCTAATAAAGGATCACTTTTTTCGCCTAGAACACCAAGGTTTCCAAAATCTTCAGATAATTCTATTGTAGGAATAATACCATCTGGTTCATTAAAATTATTTTTATTTTTAATTTCTAAGACTAAAGGTTGTATTGCCCATGTGTGATTAGCATTTAAGTTGTCTCCTGTTCTTGTAAAGCTGTCAGAATCATACAAGGTTACTGAACCATGAACTTTACCTATCGTTGTTGTTCCTACTGATTTCACATCAATATAAGCCGATAAGCTATTCATGACTAATTCTGATGCTGATGCTGTACTTTGAGTGGTAATAAAATAAACGCTCGTTAAGTTTAAATTATTTAATGGTTCGTTAACTGTTCCGTTATCTAATTGATTTGTGAAATTATTCTCAAATAAACTAGGATCTAGTGCTTCTTGTACTTTGGGGTTCCATAATTCTTTTGAGTAAAGTTGGCCATTAAATTGTCCTGTGATCATACCTCCCAGATAAGTTGCAGTACTTACTTTCCCACCACCATTATACCTTAGATCCACAATAAGGTCTGTAATATTTTCTGATTGAAATGTTGCAAAAGCTGTATTTAATTGTGCATCAAAAGTACTAGAAAACTGATTGTACAATAAATACCCAATTTTATGAGCTCCTTCTTCAATTATTTTAACAACTGCTACAGGGTTTTCTTGAAGTTGTGTTTTGTTTAAGTTAAGTGTATTTGAATTAGGTGTCGGATTTCCATTATTAAAATCTGCTAAAGTTATGGTATAGCTTGTATTGTCATCAAAAAGAAGCTCATTATAATTAGATTCAGTTAATTGAAAACCATCTACTTCTGAAAATAACATACCTCTTGTAACGCCATTTGATGCAGCATCTGAACTAGGAATTACATAACGTACATATCCGAAAACATTTGAAGGGTTGCTTTCATAACGAACCAATCCGAACTCCATACCATTGCTCAAATTTATCCCTTGAAAAGAGTTTTCTAATGTGATGTAATCATCTACTATCCAAGAAAAACGATCAATGACGCTTGGTTGATATCGTAAACTTTCAAAAACATCACGAGGAGATGAAAAGTTTGAATATGCTGAATACAACTGTCCTATATTGGTAAATCTAGTATCCGATAAATCTGGCACATCTGGTTGCCATAAATAATAAGTATTCATTGCTCTCCATATAAATAAATTAATTTCATCATTTCCACTAGCAATAAAATTATCATTTTTTTCACATGATGTATAAAATAGAATAGCAGATACTATTATAATTATGTATTTAATTTTTTTCATTATCGTCCTAAATTTGGTAAGTCTTGTTTTATAAAAGTTCCTTTATCTATAATTCTCTGTGAATTTATTGAATTATAAACTAATTCTAATTCAAATGGGTTACAAAGAAGATTTAATGCAGAATTTCCAGTGTTTACATATTGCAAAACTTCACGAAGCAAAGGATCTGAGACTTCACCTAGTTCTCCTAAATTAAGAGGGTCTTCAATAGGGCATAATTGAATAGTAGGTGTAATTCCAGTATCATAGGTTTCATCTTCCTTGTTAGAAAATCTTACTACAGTAGGTTGTAACGAATAGGTGTGATTTAGATTGGCTTCAAAGATATCATAATCAGGAGAATCATATAAACTAATAGACCCTAAATTATCTCCATTTGTAGTATTTCCTAAAACATGGACATTTATATATGGCTGTAAGCTGTTTATTAACAATTCTAAAGCTGAAGACCCATTAAAACTATCACCATTTAAAATAATGTAAACGTCTGTTAGGTTTAAAGAATTAATGGTTTCATTATTTTGAAGAGTTGTTGGAAACTTTGTGAGAAGAGAATCAGGCTGATTGATTTCAAACCAAGGTTGTGCTTTTAAGTTCCAGGTCTCTTTCATAAGTATCTCATCAGGAAATTGACCGGTTATCATTGTAGCAATTTGAGCAATAGTTCTTGCATAAGAATGACTTCCAATAGCATATCTCAAATCAATAATTAATTCATTTACAGACGCATTTTTAAACTCTTGCATAGTTATATTTAAGTCTCCAATATAATTTCTAGAAAAGTCATTATTATATAATAAATACCCTGCTTTTTTTACTCCAAGATCAAAAACTTTTTTTATTAGAATAGGAGGGTACAGATAATTTTTTTTAACTAAATCTACTTTTGTGTCATTTGAAATAAGTGTACTTCCATCAAAATCTGCCATAAGTAATTTTAAGGTATCTTGAGGGTAGTCTAACAAAAGTGATCTATAATTGTCCTCTTTTAAATAAATAGTATCTGATTCTTCATTGATAATAGCATAGAAAAAATCACCTCTTGAAATACTATTTGTTGATGCTTGAGAAAGAGGAAGAATATGAGAAACGAATCCAACAATACTATCTAGCCTATTTGGATCTTTGAAAAGCCCAAATTCCATTCCTGTTATAAAAGCTGATCTTAAAGGTAAAGGAGAATTAGAAATTTCATAATTATCTATAAGTTTTGATCTTGTATCTGAACCTGTTCTCAATGAATTAAAAATGTCTTCGGGAGTATTAAAACTAATCAAATAATTTTCTAGCTCTTGAATAGAACTAAAACGTCTATCGGATAAGTCATCAATATCTTGTTGAAATAAATAATAAGCATTCAATCCTTTCCAAACAAAATCTTGTATTTCAATGTCAGTATTAAGTAAATCATTAGATCTGTCGCAACTAAAAAGTGAAAGATTTATAAATAAAATTAAAATGAGAGCTCTCAGTATTTTTTCTTTCATAACTTGTGTTTCAATAGTAATTTAAACGCAATTTAAGTATAATTAGTATTTTTTTATCTATTGTTGTAACAAAATATAATTCTTCTCGTCGTAGAGATATAAAAGCTAATAACTCATGTTTTTTTTAATGATAGTCAAAAACTATAGTTAATGAATCAATCTGACTTTTTAAAAGTTATAAATCCATTTAAAGACAAAGTATTTAGAATGGCAAAGAGATTATTGGTTTCAACTGAAGAAGCAGAAGATGCTACTCAAGAATTATTTTTAAAACTATGGAAAAATAAAGAAAAATTAAGTAGTTATAGAAACGCTGAAGCATTTGCTATGACCATGACAAAAAATTATTGTTATGACCGTTTAAAATCTAAGCAAGCAAATAATTTAAAATTAATACATAGTAATTACAGAGAAAAAGACACTAGTTTAGATAAAAAGCTGGAATATAAAGATAGTGTTAATAGAGTTCATTTACTGATTGAAAATTTACCAAATCAGGAAAAATTAATTATTCAATTAAGGGATATCGAACAATATGAATTTGAAGAAATATGCAATATGTTAGATATGAAACCAACTGCAGTTAGAGTAACATTATCAAGAGCTAGAAAAAAAATTAGAGAAGCACTCATAAAACAACACAACCATGGAGTTTGCTAATATAGAAGAGTTATTAAAAAAGTATATAAATGCTGAGACAACATTAGAGGAGGAAGTCTACTTGAAAGCGTATTTTTCTTCTGAAGACATCGCACCTCATTTAGCAGAATATCAAATAATGTTTACTTATTTTAAAACAAGTAAAAAAGATAGATTTACAAAAAACATTAAAAATGTTACTTATTTTAAAAGAAATAAAAATTGGTTTTCAATTGCCGCATCAATTATCATTGTAATTAGTATTTATGTAGGCAATCATAAATTTAATGAATTTCAAGAAAGAAAAAAAGCAAAGAAAACCTTAGCTCATATTGCAGTGGTATTAAAAATGATGTCGTCTAATTTAAAAAAGGGGAATCAATCACTCAGAAACCTATATATATATGAAGACTCTGTTAATAAAATATTTAAAACAAAAAAAATCAACACTAAACAAAACTATTAAAAAATGAAAAAAATAATTTTAATAATAACATTAGTTATAACATCATCAGTGTTTTATGGACAGTCAATTTTTGACAAACTAGAGGAAATGGATGGAGTTTCATCTGTGGTCATAAGTAAAGATGCATTCGAAATTTTATCCAAGTTTAACTTCGAAATTGACGAAGGGAGTAATGAAATTTCAGAGGTTTTTAAAATGATTGATGATTTAAATGAGTTTAAAACATTCTCTACAGACAAACCTGATATAGCTGTAACAATGGAAGCCATGGTTAAAAAAAGTGTTAAAGATCTGAAAATGAAAGAATTAATGAGGCTTAAAGAAGATGATTCTAAAGTTTTGATCTATGTGAAATCAACTTCCAATAAAGATCTTGTGAGTCAAGTACTGATGTTAGTAAAAGGAATTGATAAAAAAACAAATGGGATATCTGAAGCAATGATAGTTTCGTTGAGTGGAAGTATAGATATTAATAAAATGTCAAGATTGGTTGATACTTTTACTAAAAATAAATAATACTATGAAAAAAATAGTCATCATTATTTTTGCTGTAATCCTTTCTTCTTTATGTTTTTCTTGTAATAATGAACAGTCATTACAATCGTATCTAGTAGAAAGTCAAGAAAAGCCTAATTTCATGTCTATTGATGTTCCTCTTAGTTTTATTAAATTAAAGACTAATGAGGTGTCTAATGAAATTAAAGAAGCTTATAAGAGTATTCAAAAAGTAAATCTCATAGGTTTACCATACCTCAATAACGAAGCTGCATATGAAGTTGAAAAAAAGACACTCTCTACAATTTTAAGAAATTCAAAATCTTTTAAAAACTTAATGAAAATGGATGTAAAGGGTATGAATATATCTATTTATTCTAATGGTGATTCTGATGCTATTGATGAAGTTATTGTCTTTGGTTATTCTGAAGAAGTAGGAGTAGGAGTTGCTAGAATATTAGGTAAAAATATGAATCCTGCCAAAATTATGCAAATGGTTGAGTATCTTAAAATTGACCCTAAACAGTTTAATCTTCAGCAATTTAATCTATCCTTTAAATAAGGTTTGTCAAAATAAAATCAATTCACACTAAGTCATTACTTAAAACATAATGACTTTTTTCTTTTAACTAGGGATTAACAGCTGCCTTTTTATTATTTAGTATTTTTGAAACTTATTAAATTACATATGAAGTTTCAAAAGTCATTCTTTTTAATCATTTTCTTACTTTCATGTTCCGTTGTTTTTTCACAATTTCAAGACCCTTCTTCAATTTATAGAAAAGAAAGAGATAAAATAAACAACCTTGTTCACACGAAACTAAAGGTTGATTTTAATTTTGAAAAAAAAGAATTAAATGGTGAAGAGTGGGTTACTTTACAGCCACATTTTTATCCAACAAATAAGGTTGTTTTAGACGCAAAAGCAATGATCATTCATGCCATCAGTTTAGATAATAAAAATTTAGACTATAATTATGATGGTTATCAATTAACCATAGAGCTTCCAAAAGAATATAAAAAAGGAGAAACATATATCTTGTATCTAAAATACACTGCTAGACCAGAAAAAGTAAAAGACAAGGGAAGTATTGCAATTACTGCTGCCAAAGGATTGTATTTTATAAACCCAACTGGCTCAGATCCTAAAAAGCCTACGCAAATATGGACGCAAGGTGAAACAGAAGCAAACAGCTGCTGGTTTCCAACAATAGATTCCCCCAATCAAAAAACAAGTCAAGAAATTTATATAACTGTTCCAAACAAATTTAAGACACTTTCAAATGGAAGACTCATAAGTCAAGAAAAAAGCGGAACAAACAGAACAGATTATTGGAAACTTGATCAAAAACATGCACCATATTTGTTTTTTATGGGAGTTGGTGAATATGAGGTTATAGAAGATTCATACAATAATATTCCTGTGAACTATTATGTTGAGAAAAAATATGCATCCTTAGCAAAAGATATATTTGGACTAACACCTGAAATGATTGGTTTTTTTGAAGATAAACTTGGTGTTGCTTATCCTTGGAATAAGTACAGTCAGATAGTTGCAAGAGATTATGTTAGTGGGGCGATGGAAAATACTACCGCTGTAGTACATGGAGACGATGCCTACCAAATGAAAGGTCAATTAATTGATGAAAACCGTCAAGAAAATACCATTGCACATGAAATATTTCATCATTGGTTTGGGAATTTAGTTACCTCTGAAAGCTGGAGTAATTTAGCACTTAATGAATCTTTCGCCAATTATAGCCAATATTTATGGAGAGAGTATAAGTATGGTAAAACAAATGCAGATGCACATCTTTTTGAAAATACAAAAGCATACAAAGACGATATAGACAATCATGAAAAAAAACTAGTGCGTTTTTATTATGAAGAAAAAGAAGATATGTTTGATCTTATTAGTTATAATAAAGGAGGAGCTATTTTACACATGTTAAGAAAATACTTAGGTGACAGTGCTTTCTTCTCAGGATTAAAAAAATATTTAACAGACAATCAATACACATCTGTAGAAGTTTCTCAGTTGCGTTTGGCATTAGAAGAAGTAAGTGGTAAAGATTTACAATGGTTTTTTAATCAATGGTTCTATGGATCTGGACATCCAAATATACAAGTATCATATGACTATAATTCATTAGAAAAAACTGTAACAGTAAACTTTGTGCAAACACAAACTAATGAATTTAAATTCCCAATGACTATTGATATTTTTGAAAATGGTATTAAAAAAAGACATAATTTTTTTATAGATGGCAGAGATACGTCATTTAAATTTATCTACACTAGTAAAAACCCGGATTTGATTCAAGTGAATGCTGATGGAGTTTTATTGGCTGAATTTACCGAGAACAAGGTTTTAAGTGATTATATCTTTCAACTTAAAAATGCAGACAATTATGAGCATAAAAGAGAAGCTCTATTAAAAGTGGCAGAAAGTCAAGATCAAAAGAAAGCATTTAACGCTATTGTAGACGCTTTAAACGATGATTTTTATAAAATTAGAATACTTGCTTTAGGGAATATAAATCTTATAAATAAATGGTCTAAAAAGGCCGCAATAAAAAGTATTAAAAGAATTGCTACGAATGACTCAAAGACGTTGGTTCAGGCAACTGCTATAGAAACTCTTGGTAAATTAACAGATCCCGATTTAAAACCTATTTTTGAAAAAGCACTAAGTAGTGAATCCTACAGCGTGATAGGTAAAGCATTAGTTGGAATGTATTATATAGACAAAGAGTTTGCTATTAAAAAATCTAAAGAACTTCCTTTAGAGGTAAAAAATATTATTGCAACTCAATTAACAAGAATATATATAGAAGAAAAAGATGAGTCTGAGATGGCATTTATTGCCAACAATGTATTGGCGGGAATGTATTTGAATAACAATCCTAAGATTCAAGAAATCTACAAAAAAGCTTATGAGCAAATAGCTAAGAGCAATAACACCAAGGCAATTCAAAATTTAGTTGATGACGTTGTGATAAAAGGAAATAGTTATAGACAATTTAACTTTGATCAAGTAGGTATTAATCTTTTAAGACAAATGGTTCAGAAACAAAAGACAGCTAACTTATCTAATAAATTAAAAAATATAGAGATTATTAGAACAGGGATTGCTCAATTAATTCAGTAATCATTCTTTTTTGTATTCATTAAAAGTTCCATCATTATAAAAAACCACTATTTTATCTATTTTTTTAGTTGAAATAGAGTTTGATATTTCTTCAGCTTCAGGGAACAATGAAATATTTTGAGACTGAGAAGTATCTGCAACAATAGCTTTTTTAGGAAAAGAGCCTCTTCCATTTAACAACCAATATATATCTACATCTGTAAACGTATTAGTGATTTTTAGAATAAAATCTAAACTTGGTTTATTTCTTCCAGACAATATGTGAGAAATACTTGAACGTTGAGTACCAATTTTTTCAGCAAATAAAGAAGCTGATAATTCATAATGATCAAGTATTTTTTTTAACCTAATTGTAAATTCTGATATGTTTACCATTGTAAACTAGTTTTGATATTACAATTGTAAACTTACAAAATAATTATTTAGCAACATGTATTAAATTATTATATTTTAAATATATAATTAAACTAAAGATTTAAGTTAAATATTTAAATTAACTGATTTTAAGAACTTTAATTTATACTAAATATATTTTATAAATCATTTAACAATAATGATATACAAAAATGAACCCTCACAACGAACTGTTTACAATAGTTAAAACACAAGCTTTTTTATAATAACAATTGTAAACATTTTAAGCGGTCTGAATGTTACATTTGTAAATCGTTAAAATTTTAAACTAAAATGAATATCGTATTTTTGGTTTTTTAAAATTTATGAAACAAAAAACAATCCTTAAATCTGAAATTGTAAATAGTATTGCTAAAGATTATAAAGAGAAGCATCTTTATGGTAGATGGATTACCGTAACAGAAATTGAAAAATTTGTTTTAAAATTTACTGACTCAAAAAAAATATCTACAGAAAGAATTGGAAAATCAGAAGAAAATAGAAATATTCATCAGCTAACGATAGGATCTGGTCCAATAAAAATTCTTGTTTGGACACAAATGCACGGTAATGAAAGTACAGGAACTAAAGCTGTAATTGATTTACTAAACTATTTATATTTATCACAAGATCAAATAGCCACTCAAATACTTTCTAAATGTACTATAAAAATAATTCCAATTTTAAATCCAGATGGTGCTGAATATTATACGAGAGAGAACGCTTACAAAGTTGACTTAAATAGAGATGCTTTAGATAGAAAAGCTATAGAGAGTCAATTGCTAAGGAGGGTATTAGAAGAGTTTTCTCCTGATTTTTGTTTTAATCTTCATGATCAAAGAACAGTCTTTGGTGTTGAAGGGACAAAAAACCCAGCTACCATATCTTTTTTAGCACCTTCAGAAGATGTAACAAGGAAAGTTACCCCTGCTAGAAAAAGAACCATGAATATTATTATTGCTATGAATAGCTTATTACAACAAATAATTCCAAATCATGTCGGTAGGTATACAGATGTTTTTTACCCAACTGCAACAGGAGATAATTTTCAAAAGCTTGGATTTTCTACTATTTTAATTGAATCAGGTCATTATAAGGATGACTATCAAAGAGAAAGGGTAAGAGAATTTACCTTTATTTCTATACTTCAAGGAATCTATCATATTAGCTTAGCTAATAAGTATGAAGATTTCAATGAATATTTTGAAATTCCAAATAATAAAGAAAACTTTAGAGATCTCCTTCATATATATTCAGAAAAACCTAATGAGGCATTTCAATTTGATGAAGTTTTAGAGAAACCAAATGTGAAATTTATCCCAAAACAAGTTTTTGGAGATATTTCTGAGTTATTCTTTCATAAAGAAATCGATTTCGTTCGTTAATTTTTTGAATTTTTCTCACAATAACAATATTTTTATTGAATTTAATTTATACTTTTGTTAAATTATATGAATAATACATATGTTATGAAGAAATTTATCCTAGATGAAATAGATCACCAGATACTAGATATCTTAATTGAAAACGCAAGAACTCCTTTTACAGATATTGCTAAAAAATTATTAGTCTCTGCAGGTACGATTCACGTACGTGTAAAAAAAATGGAAGATGAAAGAATCATTCAGGGATCTACATTAACCTTAAATTATGAAAAGATGGGCTATTCATTTATAGCTCATGTTGGAATTTTCTTAGAGAAAACGTCAATGACTCAAAATGTTATTTCTAATTTAAATTCCATTCCCAATGTAACTGTAGCTTATGTCACTGCAGGGAAATATAATATCTTTTGCAAAGTAAGAGCAAAAGGGACTAATGATGCTAAAGACATCATCTACAAAATAGATGAAATACCTGGTGTTAGTAGAACTGAAACAATGATTGCTTTAGAAGAAAGTATCAACGACAAAAAAAGAATGATGCACGCAATTTTTAAAGAATTATAAAACTCGTAACTAAACCTGCACAGTAAAAAAACCTTATCATTATTTGATAAGGTTTTTTTTTATCTTCAACTCATGAATTTTAAGTCTAAACTTCCCAAGGTTAGTACTACAAGTTTTACGATCATGAGTTCCTTAGCTAAAGAGCACAATGCTATTAACCTCTCAAAAGGATTTCCCGATTTTGAAAGTGATCCTTTATTAATTGAATTGGTTTCATAAGCCATGAAAAATGGATGCAATCAATATGCGCCAATGTCGAGGATCATTGAGTTAAGAGAAGCTATTGCTTTGAAATTTAAAGTCTTGTATCAATCTAGTTATTGTCCAGAAAAAGAAATTGTTGTTACGGTCGGGGCTACTCAGGTAATTTTACAATTATTTCCGCCTTTATTAATACAAATGATGAAGTCATTATTTTTACTCCTTCTTATGACTGCTTTCAACTATCTGTAGAGCTTCAGGGTGGAAAAGTTATTCTTATTCAACTACATTAACCGAATTACTCAATAGACTGGGATCTTGCTGCGGAGAGTAGTGTTACGTCCAAAACAAAAAACATCATCATTAATTCACCCCAAAACCCTTCAGGTACTATTTTCTCTTCTTTAGATATGGAAAGACTGGAAATGATTACAGACAATACAGTTATTATTACCTTAAGTGATGAAGTTTATGAACACATGATCTTTGATGGTCAGAAATATCAAAGCGCCTATTTATTTCCAGCATCTTTTGGGAAAACATTTCATAACACTGGATGGAAAGTTGGCTATTAATATGGGCCAGAAAATTTAATGCATGAGTCTATTAAAGTTCATCAGTTTAATGTTTTTTCTGTAAATCATCCAGTACAAGTTGCCTTGGTAAAATATTTAGAGCAGCCAAAACATTATAATTTATTACCTGAATTTTATCAAAACAAAAGAGACTTATTTTTAGCTGCAATTGTCAATTCTAATTTTTCTTTTAAACCTACACAAGCCACCTACTTTCAAACCTTAAAATACTCAACTATTAGCAATGAGGGAGATGTGGGTTTTGCCAAAAGGTTAACCATAGAAGTAGGAATAGCTTCAATTCCTATGTCTGTTTTTAATAAAAATCAACAAGACAATAAGACCCTATATTTTTGTTTTGCTAAAACTGACGAAAGACTTTTTAAAGCTGCTGAGATTTTAAATAAATTATAATCATATTTGTATTTGAAAATAGTATTTTCGTCAAACAATAGATAGAATTGATATAATTTTGATGACTACTGATTTAGAATATAATACCTCAAGTTT
>CAZAIL010000007.1:7267-9377 GCA_964485155.1 uncultured Flavobacterium sp. | reverse complement strand
GGAATGATTTCTCATTTAGGCCCTCAATTAGGTGTTGCAGACGGAATAGCATTGGCCAATAAATTAAAAAAAAACAGCCAAGTTTGCGCAGTTTTTACTGGCGAAGGAGGAACCAGTGAAGGTGATTTTCATGAAGCATTAAATGTAGCTTCTGTTTGGGATTTGCCTGTATTATTTTGTGTAGAAAATAATGGGTATGGATTGTCTACTCCAACTTCTGAACAATACAATTGTGAGCATATAGCAGACAAAGGCATTGGTTATGGAATGGAAAGTCATATTATTAACGGAAATAATATTTTAGAAGTATATAATAAGGTTTCTAACATAGCTGAAGACATCAGAAAAAATCCCCGCCCTGTCTTATTAGAATTTAAAACCTTTAGAATGCGAGGTCATGAAGAGGCTAGTGGTACAAAATACGTTCCACAAGAATTAATGGAAACCTGGGCAAAAAAAGATCCTTTAAAAAACTACGAAACTTTTCTGCGTTCTAAAAACGTACTCACAGAACAACAAATAACACTTGCCACCAAAGAAATTAAAGCAGAGATTAATGAACATCTTCAAATGGCATTTGATGAAGAAACTATAAGTGCAGATCTAGAGACAGAGTTAAAAGACGTTTTCAAAGAATACCAACAAGAAATTATAGCACCATCTAATAAGAAAACCAATATAAGGTTAATAGATGCCATATCTAAGGGCTTGCGAGAGTCTATGGAACGATATGACAATCTAGTTATTATGGGGCAAGATGTTGCAGAATATGGTGGTGTTTTTAAAATAACAGAAGGCTTCACAGAACAATTTGGTAGAGAACGTGTAAGAAATACTCCCATTTGCGAATCTGCTATTGTTGCAGCTGCCTATGGTGCAGCTTTAAACGGAATGAAAGCCGTTATGGAGATGCAGTTTGCAGATTTTGTAAGCTCTGGGTTTAATCCAATCGTAAACTTGCTAGCAAAATCTAACTATCGTTGGAATCAGAATGCCGATGTAGTGGTAAGAATGCCTTGTGGAGCTGGTGTAGGAGCTGGGCCTTTTCACAGTCAAACAAATGAAGCATGGTTTACCAAAACACCTGGCTTAAAAGTAGTGTATCCTGCTTTTCCAGAAGATGCTAAAGGCTTGTTGTGTGCTGCTATTAATGATCCAAACCCTGTGTTATTTTTTGAACACAAAGCATTGTATCGTTCTATTTACCAAGAAGTTTCTGATGATTATTTTACGGTAGAATTAGGAAAAGCATCCCTTTTAAAAGAAGGAAATGATCTCACTATTATATCATACGGAGCAGGAGTTCATTGGGCTTTAGATACTTTAAAGACACATACAGAAATAAGTGCAGATCTTATAGACCTTAGAACATTACAACCTTTGGATGTAGCAACAATATATGCGTCGGTTCGCAAAACTGGAAAAGCAATTTTCTTACAAGAAGATTCGCTTTTTGGAAGTATTGCAAGCGATGTTGCTGCATTAATTACTGAACACTGTTTTGAATCATTAGATGCCCCTGTAAAACGTGTGGCTAGTATAGAGACACCCATTCCTTTTCAAGGAGAATTAGAAAAACAATACCTACCCAAGCATCGTTTTGCTGCTGAATTAAAAACCTTACTAGAGTATTAATACCTAACATAAAAAACATGATGAACAAACAAATTATCTTAAAAGAAAGGCCTGTTGGTTTTCCTAACGACGCTACATGGAATTTAGAATCTAATGCAATTCCAACACTTAAAGAAGGTGAAGTTTTAATACAGCATCACTATATCTCATTAGATCCTGCAATGCGTGGTTGGATGAACGACAGTAAATCATACATACCACCTGTAGGTATTAATGAAGTAATGCGTTCTGGCTCTATTGGTAAAGTAATTGAAGTAAACAATCATCCTACTTTTAAAGTTGGAGACTGTGTAACAGGCTGGGGTGGTGTTCAACAATATGTTGCTACCGATGGAGCAGGTTGGTTTAAAGTAGATGACACTATTGCACCAATGCCATTGTTTATAGGCACCTTAGGGATGCCAGGGATGACGGCTTACTTTGGAATTCATGAAGTTGGAAAAATTAAAGAAGGTGATATTGTCTTGGTTTCTGG
>CAZAIL010000007.1:0-7167 GCA_964485155.1 uncultured Flavobacterium sp. | reverse complement strand
GCTGCCTTATCTAAACTAAGAATGCATGCTAGAATAGTTATTTGTGGTGCTATTTCACAATACAACAATAAGGTATTGGTTAAAGGTCCAAGTAATTATTTGAGTTTACTTGTTAATAGAGCAACTATGCAAGGTATGGTTGTTATGGATTATGCAAAAGATTATAAAAAAGCTGCTGAAGAAATGGGCATGTGGATAGCTCAAGGGAAGTTAAAATCTAAAGAAGATATCTATGACGGTATTGAAAACTTTCAAGAAACCTATGCACGTTTATTTAACGGTGATAAAAAAGGGAAATTAGTTTTAAAAGTTATAGAAGACTAAACTTTGGAGCATTTTTTTCAATGTCCGCATTGCTGGGAAGAAATCTCAATGATTTTAGACAGCAGTATTAGACAACAAACTTATATAGAAGATTGTGAAGTATGTTGCAATCCTATTGAAATTACACCAATATTTCAAGCACAAGAACTTATTGCTTTTGAGAGCCAATCTTTAGAGCAATGAGTTTTTTTATGTAAGCGGATTCTTCCAAGAAAATTTTTCAAATAATTGAATCCAATCTTCTGAAAAAGATGATTTTAGGACTAATTTTTGTTCTATAAATGGGTGAGTAAATTCTAAAGAGCCTGCATGTAAAAAAAGATTTTTCCATCCAAATTGCTCTTCATACATGGTGTCGTGGTTTTTGTCACCATATTTAGCATCGTTTATTAACGGAGTAGAAACTTTATTCATATGAATGCGCAACTGATGCATTCTTCCGGTTTTAGGTTGCAGTTCTACCAAACTATATCGTGAAGAATCATAGGGTTTTACTGGTATATCTAGTATAATTTTATCTAAGAGTTTTACATGAGTTTCTGCTTCTTTATACACATCTGCATCTCTTCCTTTTACTGGAGAATCTATAATTTTAAATTCTTGAGCAAAACCACGAACCAGACCGTAATATATTTTCTGAATTTGGTTATTGGTAAATAAGGACTGAAAAGAAGCTACATACTCTCTTTTAGAAGCCAATAAAATAATTCCAGAAGTTTTTCTATCTAATCTATGGATAGGGTAGTACCTAGTACCTAATTGATGCTCGATTAATTGCAATAATGATTCTTCATCTATTTTATTTCTAGAATGATGAGCGTGATGAACCAATACATTGTTTGGTTTGGTAACCAACAAACAATAGCTGTCTTGATAGATAATTTCTAAAGGCATTAAGCAGATTTTTTAACAAATAATAACAGAAGTAAAGAACCAAAACCACAGGCTGCAAAACCAATAAATAATGGCAGGGCAGTGGTCTCTACAAAACCACCAATAAACGTAGCAATAGGCACCGCCATAATGGTAGAAACAAAGCCGTTAATAGCAGCTCCAATTCCTGCAATATGCCCCAAAGGCTGCATTGCTAATGATCTCACATTACCAAAGAGGAAACCAACAGAAAAAAACTGTAGCGCTAGAAAAAGTACGAAAATGCCAATACTTGGGTTGGTTTCTCCATAAAAGATACTAATGTACAGGAGAGAAGTTAGAGAAAATAATATTGAAAAAATAGTCACTAATCTTTTCATTCCAAACCTAACAACTAGCGTGCCATTAGTAAAAGTAGCCACACCAACAGAAAAAGCCAAGGCACCAAATATATAAGGAAATTCATCTACTAAACCATATTGAACCTCAAATATATGCTGAGAAGTGCTTAGAAAAACCATAAAAGATCCGGTAGCTAATCCAGAGATTAAGGTAAAAATAATGGCCGATCTATATTTTAAAAACTCTTTAGAACCACTGATAAAAATAACCATTGAAAACTTTTTCTTGTAAGCCGGAGGAAGTGTTTCCGGTTGTCTTTTCCAAAACCAACACAACACTACAATACCGAATAATAACTGACTGTAAAAGATAGATTCCCAACCATAGTTGTCTAACAAAAATTTACCTAAGGTAGGAGCAATAATTGGTACCAGAATAAAAATAGTAACCACAAAAGACATTATTTTAGCCATATAATCGCCTTCAAAACGATCTCTAATCATGGCAATGCTAATAGATCTAGAAGCAGAAAGTCCTATTCCTTGAAGAATACGTCCAACAACCATTATTTCCATGCTGGGGGCGGCAATACATAAAAAACTAGCCAATACAAATACTGCAAACCCAATGTAAACAACAGGTTTTCTACCAAAACTATCTGATAAAGGCCCAAAAATTAACTGTCCGAAACCTAGACCTAAAAAAATCATGGTAATTAATAGTTGATTTTCACTTGCATTTGTAGTACCTATAGAAAGACCTATTGGTTTTAAAGCTGGCAGAAGCGTATCTATAGACAAGGCTACAATAGACATCAAACAAGCCATTAACATTATGAATTCTAGCTGAGTTGTACCCGTTTTTTTTGTTTCTATTGAAGGCTTTTTTGAAATCATTGCGCAAAAGTAGCCTATTTTACAATTAGACTAGAATAGTTTTCTTCTTTTTATTCCTATCCTATAGGAGTGAGTGATCTCAACAACACAAAAAACCTATTTAACATAATATAAATTATAGTACATTTATGTAGTAATTTCTGTATATCCATATTTCAGGCTATTTACACATAATTATCAGATATAACGTCTTTATTATTATATCCTCAGATATTATGTTAAAGGAAATTTCGGGGTAATTATTCGAGTTCACATTAAAATCCTATTTGTTTTGTTTCTGAATTTTAATTCTACTAGCAATTAGTTATTTCAAAAATTGTTTCACAGGACCAATTATTTAAAATAATGTATTGAATAGAAAATCAAAATCCTTACGAATCGTCTTTTATTATTTTCTTTTTTTCATTGATTAAAAAAGAAATCGTCTATTTAGGATATTCACGAACTCCCGAAAATATAAACGCGTGAGCTAAATAAAAGAAATTAAGACTGCTAATAATTTCGGAAATAATTAGGGCTCATTTCGCTATATTTTAGGCTATTTAGTGTTAGGAAAATGTGATGTAGCCTTTTTTAGCTAAATACTATTTGAAGCTATATTTATTTGAGTTTTGTATCCAAATACAATCATTCTCAGAATAATTGCATTTGTATAGCCTAAAATATGAACGCTCCACTCACCTATTGTTTTACCTAAATTATATGAGGTCAAACAAAAAAATTAACGCACTAATTCAAACAAATCACATCTTTCTTTTTTGTTAAAAGATAGGATTTTCGAAATTGGTTTACATCAAGTATTATTCTGTTTTTAAATTTTGCATTAAATTCATAGAAGCAGCTATTAAATATAATCAACTCCTTTACTGAATCTAAACTTACTTTTGCCTTTAAATTTATAATCAAATGATTTTTTTCTGTGTAGGAGTCATTTAATTTTAGTGCAACAGTTTTACCATTAATTTTTATATGCGATTTTTCATTTATGTATTTAGTCAAACATAAAGCAGTCATTTGTTCAACATTGCAGTCTGAATTGAAATTAAAATTATCAACTTCGGGTTTTTCTATTACAAATTTTAAGGTTAAATAATTATTGCTTAACTGATAATTATATTCAGCGATATGTCCCGAATGAAAAAAAGAACATGTCACTATGTATAAAAAGATAGATAGTGTTTTCATAGTATTAATTAATGTATAATTAATTTTTTAGTGATTTGATTATTATCAAAATTAATTTGAATAAAATAAATTCCGGGACTATAATCATCTATTCGTATTGTTTCTTCATATACATTTGATGAATAAATCATTTTAGCAGTTGAACTAAAGATTCTAATCTCTTTAATTCTTGTTTGATCTAAACCCCTACTTAATTTAATATTAAAATAGTCTTTGGTAGGATTTGGATACAAATTTATAATAACTTCTGATGCCCTAAAGTCTTCAACGAATAACGAAACAGTACTACAATCATCGACAGCTGTAGAAGTTGGGCAATTTGGTCCGATCTTAAATGAATTATCTACATTTAAACCTTTTAAACATCTTGGAATGTATGGCCAATTATCTGTGAGTACATAATAATACGTGCCTTCTGGATATTCAGGTGTTACACCAATGCGTCCGCCACATTCATCTAAATCGGAGTTTGTATTTACATATTCATAATCTTCTACATAATTACCATCGTAATCACCATTTGGTGCTGTAACTCCATCTCCTGGTCTATTTCCCGCTTTTAACTGAAAACTACTAACAAAGGCAGAAATGCTACTATTTGCATCATTTGGTTCGGAGTAAACATATTTATAATAAATAGGAAATCCATCTGCTGCATACCCTAAAAGTGGAGAATGTGTAGTTCCGTCTATATTTAAATCATTGTTAAAGTAGTCAGTGGGAATATTGTGGTAGTGATAGCGGCTTACATTATTCACATGTCCGCCATTTAAATCCATGTTTAATGAAAAATCGGCTTCAATATGCCAATCTAAATTTTCTTCTTGGGTATTTGGATTTACCCAATACAAACGTGCAAAAGGTGAGTAATTTACACCTTGTTCTGAAACCCCAAAAATGATTCCTCCTCCACATGTTTGAGATAATGGATCTTCAGAAATTTCAGTCGCTATTGTTGTTAATTCTGGATATAGACACATAGCGTATTCAAAATCTTGACCTACGATTACATTATTACCACCAAATGGACCAGACTCATGATTTGGAATATTGTTTGTATAACATGTACGAACGTGGTCAACAATATCAAAGCAAAAAGCATTTGTAGTTTCATTTGCAAAAATGGCTGTGATATCGCAAACGGAAGCAGTTTCTGCTACGTAAGGGTCAGTGCCATTGGTAAATTCGGTTAAATTATCGTCTCCATCATTATCAGGATCGTCATTTGGTCCATACGTATAAGAAAGTAATTCTCTAAATTCCCATTCGTCTTCCAAACCATCTGCATCTACATCAGGTTCTGCTCCTGAAAAATTAGAATGACTTGAGTCTAAGATTGGCATTGAAGCGTTTACTTCTTTTAAATAATCTCGTAATTGAATGCGTAAATTTTCTTCAATGTTGGGTTGAGAAGCGGTTATATCAGAACTTTCTCCTATATCTGTTGACAAATCGTATAAGAAGAAGTTTCCTGTTTCATATTCTACCATTAGTTTGTATTGACCATCTACAACTGCAGAGCGTGGCTTTTTATTTGGATTGTTGTCATAATGTGGTGAATGGAAATAGATAGGTGCTGTTCTATTAAATGTATTACCTGTTAATAATGGTACTAAACTTTGTCCATCCATATTAGCTGGTAATGCCAAAGTGCTTCCTGTTAATTCTGCTATCGTTGGAAATAAATCATATGCTACAACGGCCTCTGTAGCATAACTATTAGAAGTAATATTAGGCCCTTTTATAATGAATGGCACACGTATTCCTCCTTCAGATATAAACGTTTTTCCTAAGGCTAACGGACTATTATCAGTAAGATTCATTTGCCCACCGTTATCTGAAACAAAAATTATATAGGTATTACTGTCAAGACCAAGATTACTTATTTCGGCTAATAACTGCCCGATACCATCATCAGTATCTTCTGTCATTGCTCCATATTCGGCATTGGTATGGATTGTTCCGGGAGGTCTTTGGCTTGGATCATTATAAAGATCAACTGTTGCTTGTCTTGCCTCTACATTACTATGCACCGCGTAATGAGAAAGTTGCAATAAAAAAGGAACTCCGTCATTAACAGCATCCTGAATAAAGCTAATAGATTTATTTGTTAGGTCGAATATCTTTTTTGGGTCAGCCTGTATTGTTCCTCCTTGATTACCATTAGAATTATTGGTAGTGCCATCGTTAAAATCAAAACCATTGCTCGAAGGACTTGAAGCATTAGCATTTCCTTGATGCCATTTTCCAAAATGAGCTGTTCTATAATTTAATCCTGTTGATTTCAACCATTCAGCATAAGTGGTTTCTACTCCATCTAAAGAAGTATTTGATTGTGGTTCAATTAAAATTTTTCCACTCGCTATATTATTATCAGTATTCGTAAAATTAGTACGAGCAGTTGATCTTCCTGTTAAAATACTATTACGAGAAGGCGAGCATTTTGGAGAAGGTGAATACGCTTGTGAAAAAGTCATACCAGCTTGTGCCATAGATTCTAATTCTGGAGTCACATAATAATCACTTTTAGAGCCTGAAATAGCAGTATCCATTTGCACTGAAGACCCAGTCCAACCTTGGTCATCTACCACAATAATAACAAAATTTGGTTCTTGAGCAAATGCTTGGGTGATCCAAAACAAAAGTAGAAATCCAAAAGGGAATAACTTGTGTAATTTTAAATTCGTCATGTATAGATTGGTTTATAAGGGTTAATTTTTATTATTTATTAGATGTGATAAAAACAGTTCTAATATCTAAATGTTTTAATCCTCTATCCGGTAATAGCTGCCATTCTCACGGAAACGCTATAACTTAGAAAATAGAATTAAAGATAGTATATATTTGTTGATTTTTTATTTGATTATTCTTTAGACCTATTTTTAGTTAAAAGGTTTGATTTACTTTGAAAATATTTTTAATATTATGTAATTGAAAAACTAAATTTTAGGATTCATTTCACAAATATTGCACTACTCTACTATTGTTGTTTCGTAAAAAACATATTTACTCGCTCTCTTATATTTGAGAAATAAAAGCTCTTAAACCTATAAGGGCTTCATTAGATTTTTAAAGAAACTTTTTAGAAGAAATTTTTTGAAGAAACTGAGATCTGCCAGAGCGCCAGCTGGCTCATTCACTAAAAAGGTCTACCAGACCTTTTTCCAACGCTCTGCCCTGCTTTTACCAAAGCAAAGTTACATAACGCGGAACATTATAGTACATTTTTATTGAAATAATAATGATAGCTATAATGTAGTATTATGTCAAATATCCCAGAAGTATTCTTTTTCATAAGAATAATTGAAACTTGGGTCATTAAACTTATAATCGGTACGCTACGCTAACTTCTTTTCATTTGTATCTATAATTAGCCATTATGTAAAATAGCCGCTACCAACCACTTTATTGTTTGCTTAAAATAAAATTGCCAATGCAATTATTTTTAAACCACAATTTGCAGCCGCTTGCCAACGCCAAAATAAAAGCTAGCCTTTTTGCACTGTTATAAAAATCGTGTACCTGCCTGTCGGCAGACAGGTTCGAT
>CAZAIL010000006.1:18720-29266 GCA_964485155.1 uncultured Flavobacterium sp. | reverse complement strand
GTTTCCTGTGAGATAATTGATGAATTATTTTTGGAATACTTTCTTTACCCACGCCACTTTCACCGGTAACTAGTACTGATATATCTGTAGGAGAAACTCGCACTGCTTTTTCAAGTGCTCTACTGAGTTGAACATCATTTCCTATGATGCCAAATCGTTGTTTTACTGTTTGTAAGTTTTCCATACTGCTTTAGTTATTTTCTGAGTATCCAACAGCAAAACCTTTTAAGGTTGCCGAGGTACAATTCTCAACTTTTACATTTACAAACTCACCTAATTGGTACTGTTCTTTTGGGAAAACAATGACAGTATTTTGTGTATTTCTTCCTTTCCATTGGTTTGGATCTTTTTTTGAAGTTCCTTCAATTAATACTTCTTCAGTTTTTCCAAGATGTTGTTGAGTTCTATATAAGCTATGCATTTGTTGTAGATCAATGATTTCTTGAAGACGCCTTTTCTTTATTTGATGAGGCACATCATCTGGCATTTTTTTTGCCGCGAGGGTCCCTGGTCTTTCAGAGTATGCAAACATAAAACCAAAGTCATATTTTACATACTTCATCAGTTCTAAAGTGTCTTTATGATCTTCTTCTGTTTCTCCGCAAAAACCAACAATCATATCTTGAGAAAGTGATATTTCTGGAATAATTTTAAAGATGTTGTCTACCAATTGTTTGTATTCTTCACGAGTATGCTGTCTATTCATTGCCTTTAGCATTGTATTACTTCCACTTTGAACAGGTAAGTGAATGTATTTACAGATATTTTTATGTTTTGCCATCACATGAATTACATCTAAACTCATGTCTTGTGGATTAGAAGTTGAAAAGCGAAAACGTGTTTTTGGAAATTTAACAGCACACATATCTAGCAAGTTAGCAAAATCTACCGCAGTTGCTTGGGCAATTTCAGAAGCTTTTTTTAAATCTTTTTTTAATCCTCCACCAAACCATAAATAACTATCTACATTTTGACCAAGTAGCGTAATTTCTTTAAAGTTTTTATCAACCATTTCTTGAATCTCTACAATAATACTTTTAGGATCACGACTTCTTTCTCTTCCTCTGGTAAAAGGAACTACACAAAAAGTACACATATTATCACAACCACGAGTAATGGATACAAATGCAGAAACTCCATTAGAATTTAATCGAACGGGAGAGACGTCTCCATAAGTTTCATCTTTAGATAAAATAACATTGATGGCATCTCTACCTTCATTTACCTCGGTTAATAGATTTGGAAGGTCTCTGTAGGCATCCGGTCCAACAACTAAATCAACAATTTTTTCTTCTTCTAAAAATTTTTCTTTTAGACGTTCTGCCATGCAGCCCAAAACACCAACTTTCATAGTTGGGTTTACTTTTTTAACAGCATTATATTTTTGTAAACGTCTTCGAACAGTCGTTTCAGCTTTTTCCCTAATTGAACAGGTATTTACCAAAACTAAATCTGCTTCTTCAAGTATTTGAGTTGTGTTATAACCTTCTTTATCAAGAATTGAAGCAACAATTTCGCTATCATTCATATTCATTTGACACCCATAACTTTCTATGAAAAGTTTTTTTGTGTTTTCTGCCTTTTTTACAGTCACAAGTGCCTTCCCTTGTATGTTTTCGTTTATTATTTTTTCTGTATGCTTCATCATGTAAATTGTAGACAAATATACAACCAAAATAGAAAAAATATGACACATTGGCAGAATAAATTACGCTAAATTCCTGTTAAAATCTGAGTAGATTTATCAGAAAAAACAATATATATAAAAAAACTCTCTACTTTTGCAAACCTAAATCGAGTTCTTTAGGTCTTGATTTAAGCGAAACAACTATCATAAATATGGCAAAAAATTTAGTAATTGTAGAATCACCAGCAAAGGCAAAAACTATTGAAAAATTTTTAGGGAAAGATTTTCAAGTGGAATCAAGTTATGGTCATATTGCAGACTTACCATCCAAAGAATTAGGGATTGATGTTGATGGAGATTTTAGTCCAAAATATATTATTTCAGATGATAAAAAGCCAGTTGTTAAGAAATTAAAAGCTTTAGCAAAAAAAGCAGATATTGTCTGGTTAGCTAGTGATGAGGATAGAGAAGGAGAGGCAATTGCGTGGCATTTGAAAGAGCAATTAAATTTAGAAGACAAAAACACAAAACGTATTGTTTTTCATGAAATTACTAAAAAAGCAATTCTAAAAGCCGTAGAGAATCCTAGAGATATTGACTATAATATGGTGAATGCTCAACAGGCAAGAAGAGTTTTAGATAGATTGGTGGGATATGAATTATCTCCGGTCTTATGGAGAAAAGTTAAAGGAGGCTTATCTGCAGGAAGAGTTCAATCTGTTGCTGTTAGATTAATTGTTGAAAAAGAAAGAAGTATTCATGAATTCAAAGCCGAAACTCATTATAAGGTAGTTGCTCAATTTTTTAATACTGAAGGAAAATCGTTTAAAGCAATTATTCCAAAGAATTTTGAATCACAAATATCTGCTGAAGCATTCTTAAAATCCTGTTCTATTTCAGAATTTTCAATTGCTGATTTATCAAAAAAACCTGCAAAAAAATCACCTGCAGCACCATTTACAACATCAACTTTACAGCAGGAAGCATCAAGAAAGTTAGGATATCCAGTAGGTAAAACCATGCAAGTTGCTCAGCGCTTGTACGAAGCAGGACTGATCACATACATGAGAACAGATAGTGTAAACTTATCTGTTGATGCAAGGGATGCAGCCGAAGAAGAAATTACTAATTTTTACGGGAAAGAATATAGCAAGCAGCGTGTATTTAAGTCAAAGGTAAAAGGGGCTCAAGAAGCTCACGAAGCTATTAGACCAACCAATATGAAATTACATTCCATCGATAAAGAGTATGATCAAAATAGATTATATGATTTAATTTGGAAGAGAACATTGGCTTCACAAATGAGTGATGCGCAGTTAGAGCGAACAAACGTTAAGATTGAGAATTCTGAAAATGAAAAAATCTTCACTGCTAATGGTGAAATGATAAAGTTTGATGGTTTTCTAAAAGTATACCTTGAGGGAAATGATAACGAAGACGAGGAAAAAGCAGGAATGTTACCTAATTTAAAAATTGGAGAGCATTTAGAATATAACTTTATCAATGCAACACAGCGTTTTACAAGTCCACCATACAGATTTACAGAAGCATCTTTGGTAAAACAGTTAGAAGAATTAGGAATAGGAAGACCTTCTACGTATGCGCCTACAATTTCTACGGTACAAAGAAGAGGGTACGTAGAGAAAGGACAAAATGAAGGATTAGAAAGAGTATATGAGCAAATAATTTTGACTAAAGGGGTGCTAAAAACTCAGACCCTAAGCGAAAAGACAGGTGCTGATAAAAACAAATTGATACCTACTGACATTGGAAATATTGTAAATGATTTTCTAGTAACTAACTTTTCTAACATTCTAGATTTTGGATTTACAGCTAAAGTAGAGTCTTCGTTTGATGATATTTCTGAAGGAGATGAAAACTGGACAGAAATGATTAAAGGTTTCTATTCGAAGTTTCATGAAAATGTAGAAGACGTAAAAGAAAATGCAGAAAGAGAAAGTGGAGAGCGTATTTTAGGAAATCATCCAGAATCTGGCAAGACAGTTTTAGTTCGTCTTGGTAAATTTGGACCAATAGCTCAAATTGGAGCACCAGAAGATGAAGAAAAACAATTTGCAAGTTTAAATAAAGACCAAAATTTAGGAACAATAACCATAGAAGAAGCTTTAGAATTATTTTTATTGCCAAAAACGATTGGTGATTATGAAAACAACGAAGTAGTAGTTGCGAACGGACGGTTTGGTCCATACATTCGTTTTGATAGTATGTTTGTTTCTTTAGATAAAGGAGAGAACCCAATGTCTGTGGATTTAAATAGGGCAGTGGAGTTAATTGAAGCTAAGCGAAAAGCAGATGCTCCGGTTGGTTACCATGATGAGTTTCCGATTCAAAAAGGAGTTGGAAGGTTTGGACCATTCCTTAAATGGAATTCAATGTTTATTAATGTCAATAAAAGATATGATTTTGACAATCTCTCACCAACTGACATGACAGAATTAATTGAAGAAAAGATTCAGAAAGAAAAAGACAAATTGATTCATCATTGGGAAGATGTTGGAATTCGAGTAGAAAAAGCTCGTTGGGGAAGGTTTAATGTTCTAAAGGGAAAAATAAAAATTGAACTTCCTAAAACTACCAATATTGATAAAATCACAAAAGAAGAAGCTGTTAAGATGATAGAAGCAAAAACTCCTAAAAAAAAGACAGCAAAAAAGAAGCCAACAAAAAAGAAATCAGCTAAAAAGAAATAATTAATCATTATCTTGCAGAAAGATTTTTAAAAAATAAATGAACGTTGATTTTTTAACTCCCGTAAAAGACTCCCTAGCTGTTCACTCAGCAATGTTTTCGTCAAAATCTCTTGGCGCACTTATGCAATTACATACTCAGACATATGGTTTCCCAAATTTAACAGATGTAACTGTTGCGATAGTTGGTGTGGAAGAAGATAGAAACACTGAAGATAATTATGGTAGTGGAACAGATTTACATCACATCAGAAAACATTTGTATCAGTTATTTCCAGGAAATTGGAAGACATCAATAGCAGATTTAGGAAACATAAAAAAAGGAGATTCAATATCAGACACACACTTTGCTGTAACCTCGGTTATTGCTGATTTATTAAAGAGTAATATCCTGCCAATTATTATTGGAGGAGGTCAAGACACTACTTTTTCAAATTATAAAGCTTATGATCAATTAGAGCAAACAGTAAATTTAGTAGCTGTAGACAGTATGTTTGATCTAGGTAGCATCGAAGACGAATTATCCTCAAAATCTTATTTAAGTAAGATTATTATGGATGTGCCAAGCAATCTTTTTAATTACAGTAATGTTGGCTACCAAACATATTTTAATTCACAAGAAGAGATTAATTTAATTAAGAGTTTGAATTTTGATGCCTACCGACTAGGTGAAGCAAAAGATTTAGAAATAGTAGAGCCTGTTTTTAGAGATGCAGACATCGTAAGTATAGACATTGGAGCGATAAGACAAAGTGACGCTCCAGCAAATAACAATGTATCTCCAAATGGTTTTTATGGTGAAGAAATTTGTGCAATTTCAAGATATGCAGGTATTAGTGATAAAGTTTCGTCATTTGGTATTTATGAGTACAATTCAAAACATGATTCTAATCATCAAACAGCTCACTTAATAGCTCAAATGATATGGTATTTCATTGAAGGCGTTAATTTTAGAGCAAAAGACTACCCATTTACTACAAAAGAGCATTATCAAAAATTTACTGTAATGTTAGAAAATGATGATCCAATAAACTTTTACAAGAGTAATAAAACAGGAAGATGGTGGATGGAGATTAATTTAATAAAAGATAATAAATATAAAAGACATGCGTTAGTACCATGTACCTATCAAGATTATACAGAAACAACTAAAGAACAAATACCAGATAGGTGGTTTAAAGCGCAAAGAAAAATGGTTTAAATTAAAGAGATTTGTAATGTTATATTAAAATGCAATTATTACATTGTATTTTTACAAAAAAAACTTTAGGTTTACGAACTTTTTTAGGTAAGATAATAAAATATGAGGAAAGCAACATTATATGCACTTTTAATAACTATCATTTACGGATGTGGATCCAATGATAGAGGTGAATTAGTTGGAGTAAAGTCTAAAAAATGGTTTAGCGAGCGACCTTTTGGGATGGTTTCTATTCCAAGTGGATCCTTTACAATGGGTCGTCAAGACGAAGACATAACTGGGACAATGTCTGCACCTGCAAGAACAGTGAGTTTAAGTCCTTTTTATATGGACGAGACAGAGATTTCTAATGCTGAATACAAACAATTCGTTTCTTGGGTAAAAGACTCAATTGTAAGAGTTGAATTAGCCGACATGGCTGATTTTGCATCAGGAGGAAGCCTAATTGATGCGAATGGTGCTCCGATATCAGGAGGTGTTTATGACTTTTCTTATGCGGTTGTGGACACAACAAATTCCAATGCATACCAAAAATATATGTTAGAAAATTATTATGATTTTGATTCTATAAAACCATTGAGCTGGGAAAATGATATCCTTTGGGATACAAATGATTACCCAGATGAGTATTATACTGAAGTGATGGATTCATTATATATTAAAAAAGAAGATGCAAGGAATGGAATTAGAACTTTTAATACTAAATATTTAAACTACACTTATTCTTGGTTTGATGTGAACGCATCCATAAAAAGCACAAAAAATAGAAAAGAATTTTTGAGAAACGAGACTCTTAATGTTTACCCAGATACCACTGTATGGGTAAAAGACTTTAGTTATTCTTATAACGATCCAATGCACCAAGATTACTTCTTTCACCCCGCTTATCAAGATTATCCTGTAGTAGGAGTTAACTGGAATCAAGCACAAGCTTTTTGTAATTGGAGAACAAAAAATAAAAATGATCGAACACGTGATAATAAAAATTTCGTTCAATCAACAAGTTTTAGATTACCAACCGAAGCAGAGTGGGAATATGCAGCTAGGGGAGGGCTTGAATTTTCAAAATACCCATGGGGTGGACCAAACACCACAAGTGACAGAGGTTGTTTTTTAGCTAATTTTAAACCAGTAAGAGGGAATTATGCAGTAGACGGAGCTTTGTATACAGTAGAAGTTCAATCATTCAATGCAAATGATTTTGGATTGTTTAATATGGCTGGGAATGTCGCAGAATGGACAAATACATCTTATAACCCTTCTTCATACAACATGGGCTCTACGATGAATTCTAACGCGGAGGACAGGAACAATAAAAGAAAAGTAATAAGAGGAGGTTCTTGGAAAGATGTAGCATATTTTTTAGAAGTTAGTTCTAGAGATCATGAATATGGAGATACAGCAAGAAGCTACATAGGTTTTAGAACTGTTCAGAGTTCCCCAGGAGACAAAATAAATAAATAATTAACCCCTAAACAATAAAACAAAATAAATAATTATGGCACAATCAAAAACAACAAAGAGAATCTTTAATATGGCATATGGTATTGGAGCTGCAATAGTAATTTTAGGAGCTTTATTTAAAATACAACACATATCAATTGGTCCCCTAACGGGAGGTCTAATGTTAACAATAGGAATGGCTGTTGAAGCTATTGTCTTTTTTATATCAGCATTTGAGCCTATTGAAGATGACTTAGATTGGACAAAAGTATATCCAGAACTAGGTAATGCGGACGGAGAAGGAGCTGGATTAAATGGTATGCTATCTCAAAAATTAGATAATTTATTGAAGGAAGCTGAAGTAGATACTGAATTGATGACCAGCTTGGGAACAAGTATTAAAAACTTTCACACTGCATCAGAAGGTTTAAGCGTAGCATCAGAAACAATTTTGTCTACATCAAAATACAATGACCAGGTAGAATTAGCTGCCACTCAGATGGAGTCTTTAAATGGTTTGTATCAAGTACAGATGGAGAATTCTAATAAACAATCAGAATTAAATAATTCAATGATTGAAAACTCGGAACGATTAAAAGAACAAATGGAATCATTAGCAAGTAATTTATCATCTCTTAACGGAGTATATGGTGGGATGCTTTCTGCAATGTCTAGTAAATAATTAGTTCATTTAAAACTTAAAACACTAAACGTATGGCAGGAGGAAAATTATCCCCAAGACAAAAGATGATCAACTTAATGTATCTAATCTTTATTGCAATGTTAGCAATGCAGATGGATAAAAAGGTTTTGTCATCATTTGGCTTTATGAAAGAAAAAATTGAAGATGCAAATGTTGCTTCTTCTACAAATATTGATAATATTTTATCAAGTTTAAAAACAAAGGCAACTGATCAACCAGATAAGTTTGCAGACTTAAACACAAAAGCACAAGAAATAAATAAGTTATCTGAAGACTTATTTGTCTATATGAGTGCTTTGAAAGATTCTATCCTAGCAGATACTGATGATGAAGACAAAGCTAATTATGAATCCATGAGTGGTGGAGATAGATTAGATGAAATGTTCTTTAAAGGTGAAGGATTAACTGGAAAAGGAGAAGAATTTGTTGTAAATATTAATACCTACAGAAATCAATTGTTGGCTATTCTAGGTACAAGCGCTAACCCAGATTTAATAACAAATGTTAAAAAACGTTTCAATACAGATCCTGAACCAGCTAGAGACGAAGATTCTCCTGAGATTCCATGGATTTATAGTAGATATGAAGGGATGCCAATGATTACTTCTTTGGCAAATATTACACAAATTCAAGGGGATGTAAAAAATACGGAAGCAGAAATTTATACAAACCTTTTAGGCGGTCAATTAGAAAGCGAAGTTTCTCTTACAAATTATGAAGGAATAGTAGCCTTAAATAAAACTGCATATTTTGCTGGAGAGAGAGTTGAAGGTAAAGTAGTTCTTGGTAGATATGATAACACATTAATACCTACCGAAGTTATCTTAAATGGAAGAGATGCTACAGATAAAGTAGAAGATGGTCAAGTTATGGTTGATATTCCTGCTGGAAATGTTGGCTCTAATAGCATTAAAGGAACTATCACATTTATGCAAGATGGAGAACCAATACCAGTACCCTTTGAAAGTACATATTCTGTAATTGCTTTGCCTAGTGAGGCAGTTATTTCAGCTGATAAAATGAATGTGGTTTACAGAGGTTTAGACAACCCTATATCCATATCAGTTCCAGGAGTAGGTGATAAAAATATTACCCCATCAGTAAATGGAACCAATAAATTAACCAGAACAGGTTTAGGAAAATACATCTTAAATCCTGGTGCTGGCGATGAAGTTGTGATAAATGTAACAGCTAAATTAAGTAACGGTAAGTCTATAAAAACACCAAAAACATTTAGAATAAAAGATATTCCTGCCGCAGCAGGTACAGTTCGTGGAGAATTTGGAGTGGTACCTATGCCGAAATCTAGTTTAAGAAATACTCCAATTGCAGCCGAGTTACCAGATTTTGTTTTCGATTTACAACTAATTGTTCAAGGCTTTACGATAAAAGTACCCGGTCAATTAGCAGTTAAATGCGTTGGAACAAAGTTAAGTGCAAGAGCAAAAAAAACACTTGAGAAGGCTAGAAGAGGAGACTTAATTACTATTTTTGATATCAAAGCCATTGAAAAAACAAAAGGTACACGTATTAAAAAAGTATTACCGGTGAGTATACAAATTACAAATTAGAATCATAAAATATAAGTAGTATGATTAGGAAACTTTTTTTTACAGTTGTTATCACATTATTTGCTACAAGCCATTTAAATGCTCAAGCTAATATTTTAAATGCTAGCAGCGCAGATGGTATTGGTAAACAATCAAAAGAAAAAATTGCAGCAGACAATGACAAACCATTAGTTTATGGTTACATAGATGATAGAGATATCCTCTGGTCTAAAGTAGTTTGGGAGTTTGTTGATTTAAATCAAAAAATTAATCTTCCATATTATTTTCCTATTGATACTTCTAATATATCAAATGATAGACGCTCTTTATTCGATACTCTTTTAAAAGGAATTAGAAAAGGTGCTATAAAAAATGTCTATTCAGATTCATTTTTTACATCAAAAATAACAGATTCAGAAATCGATGAAAAGTTAGTTAACATTCGTTTAAATGGCGATTTTCCAGATACTTTTAGAATTAAAACAGAAGATATTGAAGGCTACATGATGAAAGGAATGTGGTATTTTGATAAACGCTTAGGAGAATTAAAGTATAGATTGTTAGCGTTAGCACCAATGGGTAAAGATGTATTAACTCTTGGTTTACCTGACATTGAAGATGAGGAATTATATGAGCTTTTTTGGGTTTTTTACCCAGAAACTAGAGAGATATTACATGCTGCAAAGGTCTTCAATCCAAAGAATGTTTCTCAACCTATATCTTATGATCATCTCTTAAATGCTAGAAGGTTTAATGCCGTCATAGTTAGAGAAGAAAATGTTTACGGAAATAGAAAAATTGCAGATTATATAAGAGGAAACGCTTTGTTTCAATTGTTAGAGGCTGATAGAATAAAGGAGTCTATTAGAGATAAAGAGATAGATATGTGGAATTATTAATTCTAGAATTATATAAATTTTAAAAAGCGTTTCGAATTTCGAAACGCTTTTTTATTGTAAAAGAGTATTTTTGAACTGTGAAAGTAGATTATATCATTGTTGGTTTGGGTTTAGCAGGCTTAGCCTTTGTTGAAGAATTAATTTCAGCTAATAAAAGTTTTATTGTTTTTGAAGACGATTCACAGACATCTTCTTTAGTTGCTGGGGGTGTTTATAACCCCGTTATTTTAAAACGATTTTCACCTGTTTGGAACGCTAAAGAGCAACTAGCAATAGCACTTCCTTTTTATGAAAAGCTAGAAAAAAAATTTGATCAAACTTTTGATCAAAAATTTACTATTAAAAAAGCTTTCAAATCTATTCAAGACCAAAATAATTGGTTTTCAGCATTTGATAAACCAACAGTTGCACCTTT
>CAZAIL010000006.1:11980-18620 GCA_964485155.1 uncultured Flavobacterium sp. | reverse complement strand
GAACTAGAAATTGATTTTCTGTTAAAATCAACATTATTTGTACTTCCATTGGGAAATCATCATTACAAAGTCGGTGCTACTTTTAATCATAAAGACAAAACGTCAATACCATCTAAAGAGGGAAAAGAAGAGTTAATTGAAAAACTAAAAAAAGTAATCACCGTACCGTATAGTATAGTCCAGCAATCAGCAGGCATAAGGCCAGCAGTAAAAGACAGAAGGCCTTTGGTTGGTAATCATGCTAAATACAAACAATTAAGTGTCTTAAATGGCCTAGGAACTCGTGGAGTTATGATAGCGCCAACAGTTGCTAAGAATTTATTTCATCACATAGAATTTGGTCAAGAATTAGATAATGAAATAGATATCAAACGATTTGATAAAAAATAACTTATGATCTATAGCTCACAAACATATTAATCCAAAGAACTCTGGAAAGTCTTAGGTTTATTGGTATGAATAGAATCAGAATTGCAAAAATTGTGATAAAAGATGTTAAAAGAGCAAGATTCAATATTAATTTTGAAATAATAAAAGTTACTATACATAAAACAACAGTTATTCCATAACTCACGTACAATGCTCCAAAATAAAAAGCAGGTTCAATCATATATTTTAGGTGACAATAAGAGCATGACTTTTCAATTTTATTTACCTTAAAAATATTCATTGAAAATGAGTATTTAAAAAAGTCACCCTCATGACAACGTGGGCATTTTCCTCTTAGAATACTGTAGATTTTAGTTCCTTTTTTTAACATTATGATTTTATGATAAAAGTTCCTTTGTTGTTATTGGATGTAAAAATACTTAAATTGAGAACAAAATAGTGTTGTTTAATTTAATTCAATAAACTATAATACTTGAGACATTACCATGTTACTAATGATTCATAAAAACATGAAAATTTAGAAATACGATTGTATTCTTTTTTTACCTAGTTTTGCACCAGAAAAAATGATAAAATTTAATGCTTAACGTACACAATTTAACGGTCTCTTTTATGGGGACAGATTTGTTTTCAGGAATTACTTTTAAATTAAATAAAGGAGATAGAATTGGTTTAATAGGTAAAAATGGAGCAGGGAAATCTACCCTATTAAAAGTACTTTCAAAAGATATTGAAAGTAGTGCGGGGACCATGGCTTTTGATAAAGATATTCAGATAGGTTTTCTGCGTCAAGATATCGATTTTGTTGAAGGAAGAACCATCTTAGAAGAAGCCTATCAAGCGTTTGAAGAAATTAAAGAAATTGAGGTAAAACTTGACTATATAAATGAACAATTAGCTACTAGAACAGATTACGAAAGTGAGGAGTATAGTCAGTTAATTATTGACCTAACAGACCTAACAGAGCGTTACGAGTTGTTAGGTGGGTATAATTACCAGGGAGATACAGAAAAAATATTACAAGGATTAGGGTTTCAAAGAGAAGACTTTGATAAACTCACCGATACTTTTTCAGGAGGATGGAGAATGCGTATAGAATTGGCAAAACTTTTGTTACAAAACAATGATATTCTATTATTAGATGAGCCAACCAATCACTTAGATATAGAATCTATTATTTGGTTAGAAAATTTCTTAAAGTCATACGGAGGCGCCATCGTTTTGGTTTCACATGATAAAATGTTTTTAGATAACGTAACCAACAGAACTATAGAAATTTCTTTAGGTCAGATTTACGATTATAAAAAACCCTACTCACAGTTTTTATTATTGAGAGGAGAAATAAAAGAAAAACAGCTACAAGCACAGAAGAATCAAGAAAAAGAGATCAAACAAAAACAGCTTTTAATTAATAAGTTTAAAGCGAAGGCAAGTAAAGCTTCTATGGCACAATCGTTAATGAAACAATTAGATAAGGTTGAGCTTATTGAAGTTGATCAAGATGATAATGCTGCAATGAATGTTCGTTTTGCAATCTCAAAAGAACCAGGAAAGATTGTTGTTGAGGCAGAAAAGATGAGTAAAAGTTATGGCGATAAGCATGTGCTTGAAAATGTAGATCTTCTAATAGAGAGAAGTAGTAAAATTGCTTTTGTAGGTCAAAATGGGCAAGGTAAATCTACTTTAGCAAAAATGATGGTTGGTGAAATTCCATTTGAAGGGTACCTAAAACTAGGGCACAATGTCGAAATTGGATATTTTGCTCAAAATCAATCTGAACACCTGCCACCAGAAAAAACTGTCTTAGAAATCATGGAAGATGCTGCTACCGATGGTAACAGAATGCGAGTGAGAGATATGTTAGGTTCGTTCTTGTTTGGTGGTGATGCAGTTGATAAAAAAGCAAAAGTACTTTCTGGAGGTGAGAGAAACAGGTTGGCATTGTGTAAATTATTGTTGTCGCCTTTTAATCTTTTAATCATGGATGAGCCAACTAATCACTTAGATATTGCCTCTAAAAATGTGTTAAAGGAAGCATTAAAACAATTTAATGGTACCTTAATTTTAGTATCTCATGATAGAGATTTCTTACAAGGTTTAACATCAACCGTTTTTGGGTTTAAAGATAAAGTTATTAAAGAGTATTTGGGAGATATTGATTATTTCTTAGAACAACACAAGATGGAAAATCTTCGTGAAGCAGAAAAAAGAACTGTTGTTAAAGTTGATAAAAGTGCTTCAAAAAAAGCACACGAATTAACCAGAGATCAAGAGAAGCAATTAAGGAAACTAAAAAATAAGTTGACTAAAATTGAAACTCAGATTGGTAATCTAGAATCTGAAATTTCTAGCATAGATTTAGAATTAGCAGAAAACTATGACGAAGTTTCTAGCAAGCCTAATTTCTTTGAGAACTACAAAGCTAAAAAAGCCCAATTAGAATCTCTAATGTCAGATTGGGAGCAAGTAGAACAAGAGGTTACTGATTTTTAAGATTTTTTTTATTGATTAGATTCCGCATAAGCGACATATAATAAAACTTCTGTTTTATCCATCAAGCTGTTATACTCTTTACCTAATTTATATGATTCTACCATTGAGTTAAATTTATTATTCGTAAGTTTTCCTGGTTTGTTAATCAAGAAATCACAAGTTTTTCCTAGGGATTCTGCAGATTTATATAAATATGATATTTCTGTTTTTAGAGAAAACATTTTTTGCTTTTGTACTGAGCTGATTTTTAATTTTGTGGTGATGTTCTCAGCGTATTTGTATGACAATAAACAATTACGCATTAAAACTTCTGTTTTATTTTTTATAGCTTGTGCATGTTTCTTCTTATTGCTTCTATTATTATTAATAATAGCCCATCTTAAAGATTTAAAAGATTTGTTTATATTTTTTATATCACCTTTTAATTTGTTTAAGTATTTAGAGAAACTTGCCGTGTTTGGAGCCCGATCATAACTTCCTTCTATGGTTTCAAGAAACGATTCTTTTTTGCTTTGACCTTGAATATTTATAGTAAGAAAGCAAAGCATAATTATCAATAAAGTTTTTTTCATTTTTTAAAAATCAAAGTTAGTTTTTCATTTTAAAACAGGTTTGTGAAATTTATATCTCTTAGCTTTGTGTAAACTAATTTTTAACTTTGAGTTTAGACAAGCATTCTTTTTTTAATAATATTATTAAAACTCAAAATCAACATATTGTTCTTTCGGTTTTGAAAGAAAAAAATATTGAATTGTATATCAAAAGAGAAGATCAAATTCATCCGTTGGTTTCTGGAAATAAGTTTAGAAAATTAAAATACAACCTTCAAGAAGCTATACATCAGCAAAAGAAAACACTGCTTACTTTTGGTGGTGCATTTTCCAATCATATTGTTGCAACTGCTGTTGCAGGGACATTACATGGTTTTAGAACTATTGGTATTATACGAGGAGATGAATTAGGGAAAGATGTTGCGAAAACACTTGCCAACAATTCTACCTTAAGAAAGGCTTCTGAATACGGAATGAAATTTGAATTTATTTCTAGAGAATACTATCGTGAGAAAACAAGGCCTCAGTTTATAGAAACACTTCAAGAAAAACATGGCGACTTTTATAGTATCCCAGAAGGAGGAACCAATGAGTTTGCAATAAAAGGATGTGAAGAGATTTTAACAACAGAAGACCATCAGTTTGATTATATTTGTTCGTGTGTAGGTACTGGAGGGACTATTGCAGGAATTATTAATAGTGCTCAAAAGCCTCAAAAAATTCTAGGATTTCCAGCATTAAAGGGAAGTTTTTTAAAGAATGAAATTCAACAGTATTCAAAAATACAAGATAATTGGCAGTTGATACACGACTATCATTTCGGAGGATATGGAAAATATACGGATGAATTGATTCATTTTATAAATCAGTTCAAAAGAGTAACTCAAATCCAGCTAGATCCTATTTATACAGGAAAAATGATGTTTGGAATTGTAGACATGATCAAAAAAAACAGACTTCCAGAAGGAAGTAAAGTCCTCATAATTCACACTGGTGGTTTGCAAGGAATTGAAGGCTTTAATCAACGATTAAAAAGCAAACAGAAAGATTTAAAAATACTATAAATGAAGATTAAATTTTTTTTTGGAGTTTTGTGTATCTTGTTCCTAGCAAGTTGTAGCTCTAGTAGAAAAGTAACAACAAAGAGGAATAAGAAAACAGTAGCTGTTGAAAATAAATCAAAGTTACCTTCTGTTAAACAAATTCAACATATAAGAAAATTAGAGAAAGGAAATGAATCTTTAAATAAACACACACTTCAATATATTCGAAAATATGCTCCGTTGGCTGTTTTAGAGATGCATAAATATGATATTCCTGCAAGTATTACGTTAGCGCAAGGGATTTTAGAATCTGGGAATGGAAGAAGTCAGTTAGCTTCAAAATCTAACAATCATTTTGGGATTAAATGTCATGTTGGATGGAAAGGTCAAAAAGTATATCATGATGATGATGAGAAAGGAGAATGCTTTAGAAAATACAAATTTGTAGAGACTTCTTACAAAGATCATTCAGAGTTTCTGAGCGGAAGAAGACGATATGCCAATTTATTTAAACTAAGAAAATCAGATTATAAAGGTTGGGCAAAAGGATTAAAAAAAGCGGGGTATGCTACCGATAAAAAATATCCAAAAAAAATTATCAAAATTATTGAAACGTATAGATTATATGAGTTTGATAAGTTTACCAAGAAAGATTTAAAAAGAGGGAAAAGAGAAAAGCCAAAAAAAAGCAATACTAAGCCAATAAAATCCATTCCAGAATACTATCAAGTAAAAAAAGGAGATACACTGTATTCTATTTCAAGGAAATTTAAAATAACCATAGATTTTTTAAAAGAAAAAAATAACTTAACTACTAATATTCTTTCCATTGATCAGAAACTTATTATAAAATAAAAAATTCGCAAAAACTTGTTTATTTTTTGCGAATTTAACTTAAATCAACTCCTTTTTTTAATTACCAGTAGTAATTCTTTTTTATTGCTTGTTTCTTAATGGCATTTATAATCACACTTTCTAATTCATTTTCTTTTGTTGATTCTTGTTTTTTTTTGGCTATGAAAGTTCTTCTTTTTTTATCTAATTGATTAACTCTTTTCTTTATTAAGAGTCGTTCTTCTCTTAGTTTTTCAACATGTCCTTTTAATTCTATATCAGACATTTTTTGTAAATCCTTTGGTAGGTCAATTCTTTTAATTTCAGAATAATCTATTATCTTATCTTCTGACTTATCAATCAAATCCCAAGAAGAGTTTTTATAAAAACGGTTACTTTTACTAATAGCTCTTCCTACACTTACAGATGAAGAAAATTTAGTTGCATTTTTATCTTGCATTGCTTGCTTTTCATATTGAACGGCACCTTTGTTTCCAAAATAAATATAGGTCTTGTTTAATTTTTTGTTTAAAATGATAATATCATCATCGTATGGAGTGATGATGTGAATCACTTTTTTATTTTGATTGATAGTCATATAATCTCCACCACCCAAATTGGCTCCCTCTTTCCACATTTCTGAAATACCTTGTGTGTAATTTCCACAAAAGACGGTATTTATAATAACATCTTTTTCTTTGGCGTCTGAAATTGCTTCTTTGTAATTGATTTTACCTTGTGTAAAAGGCTCATTCCCTGCTATAAAAATTAAACGTAGGTCATTGTTGTTTTCTCCCCATGCTAACTCTTTCAAAGAAGCACTGATTACTTGACCACAATATTCTTTTCCTCCATTAGTGGTAAGTGAAAATAATTTTTCTGAGATTTCATCCAAATCACTATTAAAAGCAAGAACTTGTCTTACAAAACCGTCTGATGACTCTAAGTGATCATTACCATATTCATACAAAGCAATTTCTAAATCAGGTTTTTGAATTCCATATTTAGCGTATGATAATTCATTTACAATTTCCCATAGTTGCGTTTTCGCTTGATTAATTAAACCATCCATACTATTACTTGTATCTAATAGTAATGCAACTTTAATTGTTTGTTTGTTCTTATTGTTTGCTAAAGGATCTGTTGCAGTTGAGGTTATAGAAACTCCTAGTAGAAGTAATGTCATTAGTTGTAATAAATAGATTCTCATAATTTTATTTTTTAAATGGGAGAAATAGTAAAATTTTCACCAATCAATATTTCTTCCTAGTTCTATATCTAACAACAGGCAATAGTAATGCCAACTTTTTTTAGTTAATTAAATTTTAT
>CAZAIL010000006.1:0-11880 GCA_964485155.1 uncultured Flavobacterium sp. | reverse complement strand
AATTTTATTAGATAATATTAAATTTGTGTGCTTTTCAAAAAAGAGTTTTTATATTTTTACTATTACTATAAAAACAAAAAACTTAACTAATTATAACTAAACCAAACCCATGAAAATTATAAAAGCTATAAGAGGTAAATACCCGCAGATTTCTGAAGATTGCTATATAGCAGAAAACGCCACAATTGTTGGAGAGGTTTCTATTGGGAAAGAATGTAGTGTTTGGTTTAATGCTGTTATTAGAGGCGATGTTCATTATATAAAGATTGGAAATAAAGTCAATATTCAAGACGGAGCTGTCATTCATGCGACGTTTCAAAAATCACCAACAACAATAGGAAACAATGTTTCAATAGGACATAATGCAATTGTTCATGGATGTACAATTCACGATAATGTGTTAATTGGTATGGGAAGTATTGTTATGGATGATTGTGTGATTGAGAGCAATTCTATTATTGCGGCTGGCGCTGTAGTTACGAAAAACACATATGTAGAAAGTGGTAGTATTTATGCGGGTGTTCCTGCTAAAAAGGTAAAAAATATTTCACAAGAAATGATTTCTGGAGAAATTGATAGGATTGCCAACAATTATGTTGAATATTCAAGTTGGTTTCAAGAATAGAAAAAGTTCGGTAACTGGTTACCGAACTTTTATTAAAAATTATTTTAGAATCGCTTTTTTTTATTTAGTCCTTTTTTTCTCATTCCTTGTTCTCTTTTTTTTTGAAGTTCTTTAAATCTGTTAAATTGTTCTTCATTTAAGATAGTCTTCATCTCTTTTTGAAAAATGATCTTACGATCTAGAATTTTATTAGCAATTTGAAAACGATCATTTGCCTCAATTTTTTTCTCTTCTCTTTTTCCTTTTTTTCTTTTATCTAGTTGTGCTCTTCGTTCTGTAACCTGCTTCGCAAGAACAGGTATTAATTTGTTCTGTTGCGCCTCAGTTAACTCAAGTTCTAATGTCATTTTTTTAACTTTTATAGTAACTTGTTGCTCTATTGTTAAATTTCCTTTTTTTAGTAGTATTTGTTTTTTTTGAGCATTAATTGTTAAAGAGAAAGTGATAAATAGGATTAAAAGACCTGTTTTTTTTGTCATAATAAGATTTTTATATATTTTTATTTTACACTTTTTTGACCAATGAAATTTAAAAAGGTTTAAATTTGATTTTTCATTTAACAGATGATTAACAATATACATATGAAGAAAATACTGTTTTTATTACTGTTTGTCTCTTGTTCTGCTTTTAGCCAGAAAGCACCAAAAGTAGATTTATCAAACCCCAGAGCAACTGTTTACACTCATGTTTATTTTTTACAGGCGAATTCTTATAAGCCAGAAAATGCAGCAAAAACTATTAATGGATTAGATAAAGAAGAATCTATAAAGGCTGCAATAAAAATTAAAAGAATTTTAGACGGAAAAGGATTGAAAGTTGATTTTAACTCAATCTCTAACGATTCTATGTATATAGATAGTACTGCATTTTTAACTCAGCATAAACTTGTTTTATTTCCTGAACGAATGCCTTTAATTTCTGTTGAAAAGAAGGGGGATTCCTGGTATTACTCTTCTGAAACTCTTGAAAATATAGACTTTTTGTACGCAGAAATTTTTCCTTGGTATATAGAAAAAATACAAGAAATTGTCCCAGGTGCCGGACATAATAAAATATTTTCAGTGGAAGTTTGGCAATATATTGCTCTTATTTTATTGATTCTTTTGTCAATAGTATTTTTCATAATAGCGAAACGTCTTTCATTCTTTTTTTTAAGAAGAATTTTATACAAATTCACAAAAAATAAAAGTAGTGAGATTAATAGTACGTTAAAAAAATTAGCACATCCAATTAGTTTATTAGTTGCTATCTCTTTAATAGATAAAGTTCTTCCCTCTCTTCAATTTGGTTTAGAAATTAACACATGGTTTTTTCTTGCTATCAATATAGCCGCAACAATATTTTGGATTTATGTATTCTTAAAATTAGCACAAGTTTTCTTGAGCTTATTTCATGAATATACTCAGAAAACAGAAGGTAAATTAGATGATCAGTTAACGCCTATTTTACGAAATTTTATAACTGTAATTATTGTTGTTTTTGGATCTTTTAAATTACTTGTTTTATTTGGTGTTGATCCAACAACTATATTAGCGAGTGCTTCAATTGGTGGATTGGCTGTAGCATTTGCATCTCAGGATACAGTCAAGAATTTAATAGGAACAATTATGATTTTTATCGACAAACCTTTTCATATAGGTGACTGGATATCAGCAGGAGAAGTTGTAGGTACTGTTGAAGAAGTGGGCTTTAGATCAACAAGAATTAGATCAGCAGATACTTCTATATTTCAAATTCCTAATAGTAAGTTATCTGAACTTGTAATAAATAATAGTGGTTTAAGACTCTATAGACGCTATAATACTCAGCTAGGCTTACGATATGATACTCCGCCAGAATTAATAGAAGCATTTGTAAAAGGTGTTAGAGAAATTATTATTGCACATCCAGATACAAAATCAGATGCTTACAATGTAGAATTTACAGGATTTGGAGATTCCGCTTTATTAATACTAATGAATATGTACCTTAAAGATTTAGCTTGGTCTAAAGAACAACAGTCTAGACATCAGATTCATATAGCTATTGTGAAGTTAGCAAAAGGCTTAGGTGTAGATTTTGCTTTTCCATCAACAACTGTAATGATAGAGCAGTTTCCAGAAAAAAAATCCTCTGAGCCACAATATGATTTTCAAAAAGAAAAAGTTGATCTAGTTATTACTACTGTGGTTAAGGACTTTAAAAATAATATTAAAGATTAAAGATTTAATCAATAAATTTATACTACTCTTTTTTAGGAGGCATGGGTCCTCTCAAATGAATCACTAAACCATTTAGAAAATTTCGTAAAATTTGATCACCACATTCCATGTATTTTGGATGATCTTCTTTTCTAAATAGTGCACCTAACTCACTTTTAGAAACTTTAAAATCTACCAACTTACAAATGTTTATAATATCATCATCACGAAGCTTGTGAGCCACGCGTAATTTTTTAAAAATATCATTATTTGTTAATCCCATGCGATAAAGATAGTAGTTTTATATGACTACACTATATATAGCCCACGCATATAAAGCAAAACGAACAAAACGAAATAGTCCAAAAAGAACAACGCCTTTTAACGGATATTTAATCATTCCTGCAGTCATACAAGTAATTGAGAAGGGAACTGGTAATAAAGCGCCGATAAGAATTAAAAACCCTCCCCATTTACTGGTGTTTTTTAGCTGCTTTGCCATTTTAATTTCTAAATAATTTTTTACCGAATTAATTCTTAAAATAACTTTTCCAATAAAAAATGACAAAATCCCTCCAACATAGGACAAGGAAGCTAAAATTGACAAATTTATAATTGGTGATGTAGTTTTTTTAGACCAGGCTATAAAAATTTCTGGCGGAATCAACCCAAGTAAAGTTTCAGAAATAAAAAAGCTAATAAGAACTCCAGTATTTGAGAATGTTTCAGTTAAAAAATTTAATCCATCTTCAATAGTAAATACATACTTGTTAAATAAATAAAGGATTAAAATAATAAAAACAATAGGTATTATCGTTTTTTTTAAACTATTTCCTACGTAGGTATAAAAACCTGTATAGCTATAATATTGGTGTAATAATTTTAACTTAGATTTTTTTCTAACTTTTGTTTTCATAGGTTTTTTTAGCGCTAACAAAAATAAGAAGGAAAAATGTCTTTACGAATAGAAAAGTAAATAATTAACTTTTCTTTATATTTTAGCTAATAAATAAAACGATATGAATATCACTAGAGTAATTGAGAATGTTTTTAAAAAATATGTACCATCACCATTTACGATTGCTGTTCTATTGACTATTGTTACAATTTTTCTAGCATTACTTTTTACGAGGCCTGATACTATTGGATTAGCAGATTACTCTATAGATATATTACAGTTTTGGGAACAAGGAATATGGTCTACATCATTGTTAGAATTTGCTTATCAGATGATGTTAATTTTAGTATTGGGTCATGTTTTGGTGTTAAGTAAACCGATTAGCAATCTAATATTAAAAATTACAATATTCTGTAAAGACACAGCAACAAGCGCTGCTATTGTTGCTTGTCTAACAATGTTAGTAGCTTTTTTTAATTGGGGCTTAGGACTCATCTTTGGAGCTTTATTAGCACGTAAGGTTGCAGAACATGCACATAATAACAATATAAAGTTAAATTACCCAATTATTGGTGCTTCAGGCTATATGGGGATGATGGTTTGGCATGGTGGAATATCAGGATCTGCTCCAATAAAAATAAATGAAGTTGGACATCTTTCTAGTATTATGAAAAACACATCATCTCTAGAAATAGTATCTCAAATTCCTTCAGCAATAAATTTTAATCAGACTATTTTTAATATTTCTAATCTGTTAATTTTTTCTTCAATAGTTATTGTAATTACCGGATTGTTTTATTTTTTAGGAAAGAGATCAGCGCCAACAGAAATAAATTTACCTGAGTATAAAATGCATCAAGAAGAAAAGATTGTAACCAAGGCTGATACATTAGACAATTCAAAAATTTTAGCCCTTGCTTTTGGCTTGCTTGTAATTACAGCTTTTTTTTACCAATATATGGATGATATTAAAGTGTTAAAAATTACTCCAAATCTTATTAATTTTTTGATGTTAGGTCTAGGGATTATTTTACACGGTAGTTTTAAAAAGTTTACCAATGCAATTGGAGAATCAATTACTGATATTTCCGGAATTCTTATTCAGTTTCCTTTGTATTTTGGAATTATGGGAATTATGAGTGCTAGTGGTATGGTCACTCAAATTTCAGATTTCTTTGTGTCTTTTTCTACCACAACAACATTACCTCTAGTCACATTTTTTAGTGCTGGTTTGGTAAATATTTTTGTGCCCAGCGGAGGCGGACAGTGGGTTATACAAGGCCCTATAGTTATAGAATCTGCATTAAAGTTGGGGGTTCCTTTACATAAGGCAATTATGGCATTGGCCTATGGAGATCAAATCACCAATATGCTTCAGCCATTTTGGGCACTACCACTTTTAGGAATCACAAAATTAAAAGCCAATGAAATTTTACCCTACACATTAATTGCAATGTTTGTTGGAAGTGGTATTTATTGTATTGGAATCCTCTTATTTTAAAATGTATGATTCAATGATCTGGCTTTCAGAAAAAATAGAATTTCCTCCCCATCAAAATACTACAAAAGATGGCATTATCGCTTTAGGTGGAGATTTATCTCCAGAACGCTTAATTCATGCATATAAACATGGAATTTTTCCTTGGTATTCTGAAAATGAACCAATAGTTTGGTATTGTCCATCAAATAGAATGGTTTTATTTCCAGATGAATTAAAAATTTCTAAATCGATGAATCAAATTCTTAAAAAGAAAGAATTTATCATTACAGAAAATCAAGCTTTTGAAGAAGTGATTTTTCATTGTAAAAATACAACGCGTAAAGATGATTTTGGAACATGGATTACAGATGAAATGGAGCAAGCATACATTCTACTTCATAAACAAGGCTATGCAAAATCAGTAGAGGTGTGGCTTCCGAGTATTGAGTCTAGTGTAGATGGTTCTGATGCAAAAGTTCTTGTTGGTGGTTTATACGGTCTAGAAATTGGTAATATTTTTTGTGGAGAAAGTATGTTTTCTAAAGTATCTAATACATCAAAATTTGCATTTATACATTTAGTGCAATCCAATAAATATAAATTAATTGATTGCCAGATACATAATAATCATTTAGCGAGTTTGGGAGCAAAAGAAATTCCAAGAAATGAATTTCTAAAATACTTATACTAAGTTTCCTAATTTATCTAAATAATTATCTAATGAACATGATTGCAATAATTTTAAAATTATAGTTTTTGCGATTGCAATCTTATTTTTTCAGAAAAATATTTGATAGTCTTGTGTTGATAAATGCAAAAAAGGTGAGATTAAAAAAAAGGTAACGCTGCAAATGTTTTTTAAAACTTTTGCAGCATAATAGCGGTTTACAATCAAAATATTAGAGAGGGCAACCAATACCTTTTGTTATAAATAAATAACCTTAGGGGGTAAAATTTATTCACACAAATGTATAACATATGTTTTAATTAATTAATAATATTCTATCAGTAGTGTTTATTGTTAGTCGAATAGCCTTAATATATAGCCAAGCTGTATTAACATGTGTTGGCGGATATTGTCTTATCTGGAAAAAAATTTATTAATAGGGAACTAAATCTTTTAATTGATTGATTTTTTATAATAAGATCATTTTGAATGAAACGGAATTTGTTAACTATATTTACGTTTATATCCTAGAATTTAGAAAATGAACATACAAAATGCACAACAACAAGTAGACGAATGGATAAAAAATCATGGTATTCGTTATTTTAATGAACTTACCAATATGGCTCAACTTACAGAAGAAGTTGGTGAGGTTGCAAGAATTATAGCCAGAAGGTATGGTGAGCAGTCTGAAAAAGAATCTGATAAAGGAAAGGATTTAGGTGAAGAATTGGCAGATGTCTTATTTGTAGTTTTATGTTTGGCAAACCAAACAGGTATAAACCTTCAAGAATCTTTTGAAAATAAATTAGCTATTAAAACCAAACGAGATCACGAAAGGCATCACAACAATAAAAAATTACAGTAGATGACATTATCTAAAAATATTAAAAAAGCATCTTTTTGGGCCAATGTTATGAAAGTTGGTGCTGTATTTGTTGTCTTTATTACAATTATATCTTTATGCTTTAATAGTTTCTCGGATCTTTTTTCGGGTAATTGGGATGCGGTTTTAGAAAAGAACTTTTATAATCAGCAATGGAAGCCTTTCTTTTCAAGTAAAATTATTGCTGGTTTTATTTACGGTGTTTATGTCTCCAATAAGAATATGAAATAAAATGATTATTATAACATGACCTCGAGAGACTTATTCATATATATATATATATATATTAAATAAAAAAAGCGACCATTGGTCGCTTTTTTTACTGTATTGTAGGTAACTAATTATTCTAACTGAATCAAATCAATCTGACTATCTTTTACTTTTTGGTTTAAAACGCTAATCTTGTTATCAAACAGTTCATAGAGTTTTGCTAACTCGTTATCAATCTCTTTGTTAATCTCGTTTTTAAAATCAATTGCTTGCTGTGTTGGAGCGTAACTGCCAATTCTAGTTAATGAATTTAAATGTGCCAATTTGTTATTTAAACGAATTGGGAAATTTAAAGGATCTTGATTGCTCTTACTTTTTGTTTGATATAGGATTTCTTCTATAGTAGTCATCTCTTTTAATAGGGCAGTTGCATAGTCTAATAAACTTTTGTGTTCCTCCTTGCCTTTCATTGATTTTTTTAAAGAGTTTATCTGATCTCTAACTTTCTTAACGTTTTTTAATGCTTTATGAATCTCAGTTACTTTTGTATTGATGTCATTAATAAAATTAAACTGAGCTGTTGCATCTGCTAAGGTAGTTTCAGAAATAGGGTTTTTTAAAATAGTAAAATTTTGAGATTTTGAGGTTTCTCCTATGGTTAAGGTTACTTTATAATTTCCAGGTAAGGCCATTGGTCCATTTAAGGAAGCCCACCATAAAATCATTCCTTTTACTTTTTCAGCACCGGGATACATCATATCCCAATAGAAAATATTATTACCGTTTTCTAGGGTTAGTTCCGCTTCTTTTTTGTCCTTGTTTGGTTCTGTGCTGAAGGTTTTAATTAAGACATTATTAATGTCATAGATTTTAAGAGATACTAATTCTTTGTCCCCTTTTTCTTTGATAAAATAGTTTATGGCAACTCCTCCTGGGTGGTTGGTTCCAGCAGTTTTAGAAGTTTTTCCATTTCCGCCACTCATTGCGTAACTATCTTGAGGTTTAAATAAAATAACATCTTCTTTTATGATGCTATTCGTTAATTGATGAATAGGTGTTAAATCATCAATCATCCAAAAGGATCTTCCTTGGGTGGCTGCAATTAAGTTGTTGTTTTTAATGGCTAAATCTGTGATGGGTACTATTGGTAAATTCAATTGAAATTTTTGCCAATTAGCTCCATCATCAAAAGAAATATACATCCCTCTTTCAGTTCCAGCATATAATAATCCTTTACGTTTTGGATCTGCCCTGAGTGCACGTGTAAAATCTTCAGCTCCAATTCCATTGGTAATTTGCTTCCAAGTTTTTCCATAATTTTCAGTTTTATAGATGTAGGGTAAGTAATCACCAGATTTGTATTTTGTTCCCACAATATAGGCACCTCCTTTTGTAAACGGATCAATTTCAATACAATTAATCATCATCCATTCTGGCATCTTTTTAGGAGTTGCATTTGTCCAATTTTTACCACCGTCTTTAGTTACATGAACTAAGCCATCATCTGAGCCAGTCCATATTAAACCGTCTTCTTGTTTAGATTCATTCACAGCAAAAATAGTAGCATAGTATTCAACACCTGTATTGTCTTTTGTAATTGGACCACCAGATGAGCCAAGAGTTGAAGGGTCATTTCTTGTTAAATCTGGACTAATAATATCCCAAGATTGCCCTTCATTTGTTGTCATATGTAGATGATTGGAAGCTGCATATAATTTATTTTTATGATTTGGTGAAAATAGAATAGGGAAGTTCCATTGAAAGCGATATTTAAAATCTTCAGCTCCGTGGCCCATAGGATCATCTGGCCAAACATTGATGGCTCTTGTTTCCCCTGTTTTATGATTTTGTCTAGTGAGTAATCCACCATAACTTCCACCATAAACAATATCATTGTTTGAAGGGTCTATAGCCAAATGAGCACTTTCTCCTCCGGCTGTAGTTTCCCAGTCAGATTCACCAATAAAACGACCTTGAGTTCTATGTGCAATTCTTACAGTAGAATTATCTTGTTGTGCGCCATAAATACGATATGGAAAATGATTGTCTGTAGTCACTCTATAAAATTGTGAAGTTGGTTGGTTCATATATGTAGACCAATTTTCTCCAGCATCAAAAGAAACTTGTGCTCCACCGTCATCGCCAATAATCATTCGCTGATTGTCTTCTGGAGAAATCCATAAATCATGATGATCGCCATGAGGTGCATTATAGGTTTTATATGATTTTCCTCCGTCGGTAGATTTATGATAGCGAACATTTAATACATATAAAATATCTTCATCTTGCGTGTCTGCATACAAACGAGTATAGTACCATGCTCTTTGACGTAATTTACGCTCACTATTAATTAATTTCCATGTTTTTCCAGCATCTGTAGATTTGTAAATACCTCCTTTTTCATTTTCAATTAAGGCCCAAACAATTTCAGAGTTTACTGGAGAAACAGTAACCCCGCTAATACCCCAAAGTCCAGTTGGTAATCCTTTATTAGTAGAGATATTCATCCAAGTTTCACCGTCATCAGTGCTTTTCCATAGAGCAGACCCGTCGCCTCCACTAGACAAACTGTAAGGTGTTCTTCTAATATTCCAGGTTGTTGCATATATGACTCTTGAATTATTAGGATCTATAATTAAATCAACAACACCAGCATCTTTATTTGCAAATAATTTTTTACTCCATGTTTTTCCACCATCGATAGACTTATAAACACCCCTTTCATCAGAAGATTTATAGAGGTCACCCATCACACCAGCATAAACAATATCTGGGTTTTTTGGATGAATCCGAATCCTTGGAATGTGTCGAGCATTTTTTAATCCCATAGGTTCCCATGTTTTTCCTGCATTTACAGATTTCCAGATTCCATCTCCTGAAGAAACATTTCCACGTACTGTTTTCTCACCATTCCCAACATAGATTACATTATGATCCCATTCACTCACAGCAATAGAACCAACAGAGCCACCAAAGTAACCGTCAGAAATATTTTCCCAAGTGTTTCCTGCATCTGTTGTTCTCCAGACTCCTCCACCGGTAGAACCGAAATAAAATAAATTTGCTTTTCCAGCAACCCCCGTAACAGCTGCACTTCTTCCACCTCTAAAGGGTCCAATATTTCGCCATTGGGTAGCTTTATAATAATCCTCAGAATATTTGGTAGAATTCTTTTGAGCGTTAACTTTGTAACTTTCCGAAATAAGAAGGCATAGAAAGATAAAAATTATTTTTTTCATGTTAGTTTAATTTTAGAAGCCTAAATTTAAGAATTTATATCTAGACTGAGTCAATTATGAAAATTTGTATTGAAGGTATTGAAAACAATAAGATTGTAAAGAATATTCTTATCTCTGGATCTAAAAGTGAATCAAATAGATTGCTTATTTTACAGAAGTTGTTTGATGGAATCAACATAACTAATTTATCAGATTCAGATGATACACACCATTTACAGCATGCGCTATCTTCAAATGAAGCAATCATTAATATTGGGCATGCAGGAACAGCGATGCGTTTTTTAACATCATATTTTGCTTTAAAAGATGGGAGAGAAGTTATTTTAACAGGCTCTGAAAGAATGCAAAATAGACCTATTCAAATTTTAGTTAATGCTTTAAGAGATCTAGGAGCAACTATTTCTTATGAAGCTAAAGAGGGGTACCCCCCAATTAGAATCAAAGGAACAAAAATAACGAAAGACAAAGTTCAAATTAACGGAAACGTAAGTAGTCAGTATATTTCTTCTTTACTATTGATTGCTTCAAAACTAAAAAACGGATTAGAAATAGAATTAATTGGGAAAATTACTTCTATACCCTACATTAATATGACCTTGAGTTTGATGAATCAACTGGGAATTGAAACTGTTTTTGTTAATCAAATAATTAAGGTAAAACCTTTGAAACAGTCAAAGAAACAGTATGTCATTGTAGAATCTGATTGGAGTTCGGCTTCCTATTTTTATTCAATTGTTGCTTTGAGTGAAATTGGTTCAGAAATTAGATTGTCATCGTACAAGAAAGAAAGTATACAAGGAGATGCTATTCTGGTTTCCATATACAAGCATTTTGGTGTAGAAACTACTTTTTCTGGAAGTACAGTTGTACTCAAAAAAGTCACCCAGTCAAACAATAAACATCTTAAGTTAGATTTAAATAAAGCACCAGATATAGCACAAACCATTGCTGTTACTAGTTTTGGACTGGGGATTTCTTGTGAATTATTAGGCTTACATACGCTTAAAATTAAAGAAACGGATAGGTTAGAAGCTTTGCAAAAAGAGCTCACTAAATTAGGAGCACATATTTCGGTTACAAATAACAGTTTATATTTAGAAAGTAACTCAATACTTCATGCTAATATATCTATAGAAACCTATAATGATCATAGAATGGCAATGGCATTTGCTCCATTAGCAATGAAAGTTCCTATAGAGATTTTAGAGGCAGACGTAGTTACAAAATCGTATCGAAATTTTTGGAAAGATCTACAGCAAATTGGTTTTCAATTAAATAAAGCATAAATTAAACTGTCAAACACTTGACAACGCCTATTCTCAAATCGTATATTTGCGGGCATTATACCAAAATATACATATGAAATTATCGCATTTTAATTTTGAATTGCCAGAAGAATTATTAGCAGAATATCCATCAGAACACAGAGATGAATCTCGTTTAATGGTTTTAAATCGTAAAGAACAGACCATAGAACATAAAATGTTTAAAGACCTTATTAATTATTTTGATGAAGGTGATGTTTTAATGTTAAATAACACGAAAGTTTTCCCTGCAAGAATGTATGGAAATAAAGAAAAAACAGGTGCTAGAATTGAAGTTTTTTTATTGAGAGAATTAAATGCTGAAAACAGATTATGGGATGTTTTAGTAGATCCTGCAAGAAAAATTAGAATTGGAAATAAATTATTTTTT
>CAZAIL010000005.1:0-31202 GCA_964485155.1 uncultured Flavobacterium sp. | reverse complement strand
AAGTGGTAACATTTATAGTAGATTGGGAATTTGCATTAAAGCAAAAAGTTATTAATAATAATAATAAAGTAATTTTTTTCATAATTGTAGTTTATAATTGTAGTTTATAATTCTACATTAAAATAAAGAATATGTTTTATTTATTAGATAATATTCGATGATTGGTCACTTATGTGCGTCAGATATACATAATGTAACGACGAACTGTTTTAAAAGTCAATTGTGAATGTTACTACTAGAATGTATATGAATTATTGTGTGATTAGTTGAATTTACAACAAAATAAAAGGATTTAAAATTGTAAATTTAAGTGAGGCTATTATTTAATTTATCAAAAAAAAACAGGCTTTGATTACTAAAAATCAAAACCTGTTTTTGTGTAAAAAAGTAACATGTTAGCTACTCTTCTATAAATTTATCCATGACAGCATCACTTACACCCATATTAGAGAAGCCTCCGTCATGAAATAAGTTCTGTAAAGTTACTTTTTTTGTTAAATCTGAAAATAATGAAATAGTATAGTCTGCACATTCTAAGGCTGTTGCGTTTCCTAATGGAGACATCTTATCTGCATAGGCTAAAAACCCTTCAAACCCTTTTACACCACTACCTGCTGTAGTTGGGGTTGGAGATTGAGAAATGGTATTAACTCTTACTTTATGATCTCTACCAAAGAAATACCCAAAACTACGAGCAATACTCTCTAAATAAGCTTTGTTGTCTGCCATATCATTATAATCTGGAAAAACACGTTGCGCTGCCATGTAGGTAAGTGCTACCACACTACCCCACTCATTCATAGCTTCTTTATTATACAACACATTCATTACTTTATGAAAAGAAACTGCAGAAACATCCCACCCTTTGGTGGTAAAATCATACTTAGGGTCTGTATACAATTTTCCTTTTCGTACGTTTACAGACATTCCAATAGAATGCAATACAAAGTCTATTTTACCTCCTAAAATCTCCATAGATTTTTCTACTAAATTTTCTAAATCTTCCATAGAAGTTGCATCTGCAGGAATAATTTGAGATCCTGTTTTTGCTGCTAAGTCTCTAATAGTTCCCATTCTCATGGCTATAGGTGCGTTTGTTAACACAAACTCTGCTCCTTCTTCATGTGCTCTTTCAGCAGTTTTCCAGGCAATAGAGTTTTCATCTAGTGCTCCAAAAATAATTCCCTTTTTTCCTTTTAATAAGTTATAAGACATCTCTTAAATTGTTAGTTTTTTATTCGTGGGTAAATATAATCGTTTAATTTTTACCTTTCAATTTTTGAATACCAAAAATAAGAATACTCCAAATTCTTAAATCTGTAAAAGCACCTTATTTAATTTAGTAGTTCTCTAGCATGAGTCAATGCACTGTCTGAAATATTTTTACCGCTTAACATTTCTGCAATCTCAACAATTCTCTCATCTTTAGACAATTGCTTTAAGTTTGTAGTAGTGGTATTGTTCACCTCTTCTTTATACACTTTATAATGCTGATTTCCTTTGGCAGCAATCTGTGGCAAATGGGTAATGGTAATGACTTGCATTTGCTGGCTCATCTGAGACATGATATGTGCCATTTTATTAGAAATTTCTCCCGAAACACCACTGTCTATTTCATCAAAAATAATGGTTGGTAAATGACTATTCTCTGATAGTACTTTTTTTATAGCCAACATAATACGAGACAATTCTCCACCTGAAGCTACTTTTTTTAACTCTCCAAATTGCCCTCCTTTATTGGCTGAAAACAAAAATGATAAGACATCTTTTCCGTTTTTATAATAGCTTTCTGCAAGAGTATTTTGTATTTTAAAACGTGCCTGAGACATTCCTAAATTATCTAATATAGCTTCCAATTGTTTTGATACGGTTGGAATAATTCTTTTTCTAGCTTCAGATATTTTTAGAGCAATAACATCTAATTTATTTGCTATTTCTTTCACTATTGTTTGTTGGTCTAACAAATATTGTTCTGCGTTTTCTACAGTACTTACTTTTACAGACAACTCCTCTTGAATTAGTAATAATTCTGAAATAGAATTAACGTAATGTTTTTTTTGTAAATTATAGATTAATTGCAAGCGGTCATTTAATTGTGTTGCTTCTGATGGATTAAAATCTACCTGTTCGTTGGCAGATTCTAGTTCACCAACAATATCATCTAATTCAATTTTTACACTAGAAATTCTCTCCGAGAGCTCTTGATATTCTTTTGAATACGGAGCAATTTTAGTTAATTTACTTTCTAATGAATACAATAGATTTTGAATTCCAATGGTATCGTCAGTTGAAACTTGAAGTGCTTCAGATAAATTTTGTTTAATTTCTTCTACATTATTTATTTTCTCTAATTTCTCCTCCAATGCCTCTTGTTCATCTTCTACAAGATTGGCCTCAAGCAACTCATTGTATAAATGAGAATTATAATCGTACTGAAGGTTCGCTTCGCGCTGAGCGTGTTGAATTTCTTCTAATCTATTTTTTTCACTTGTGTACTGTACTAATCCTCTTTGGTAAGAAGCTAGCTTGCTTTCATTATTTGCAAAAGCGTCTAATAGTTGAAACTGAAACTGTTGATCAGATAATTGTAAGGTTTGATGCTGCGAATGAATGTCTATAAGCTTAGACCTTAACCCAGTTAGCACCGAAAGTGTTACGGGAGTATCATTTACAAAAGCTCTAGACTTTCCTGAAGGAAGAATTTCTCTTCTTATGATGGTATTGATTTCGTAATCTATGTCTTCCCTTAAGAAAAAATCATGTAAATTATATTTATCTATGGATAAAACAGCCTCCACAACACACTTTCTAGTGGTGTTTTTTAAGGTAGCTAAATCTGCTCTGTTTCCTAAAACCAACCCTAGTGCCCCCAATAAAATAGATTTCCCTGCTCCTGTTTCTCCTGTGATAATGGAAAGGCCAGAAGAAAAATCAATGTGTAATTCATTGATTAGGGCATAATTTTTTATAGAAATTGATGCAAGCAAATGATTGTATATTTGAAAAATTAAATTTAATTAATTTTTCGCCACTTAGAACTATTATTTGGAGAGATTTTTTGAAGTACAACAATTAGACGTTGTTTACTACGCGTATTGGGACCGTCTGAATATAGATTTATAATTTCATCTGACTTAGCATCAAAGAAGGTTCTTAAAAGCGGGTTACCAATTACTTTATTATACAATCTATCTAGAGAAATAATTGCATTCTCTATGGCTCCTTTACCTTTTAGTTTATTTTCTGCCATTTCATCAAAACCTTTTCTGTGATAATCGTACATAGCATTTCTAAATTGTTTTAAATTGGGAGATAATAAATTGTCTATCAGCTGAAATCTATTCTGAACTCCTACTTGGTTAGACCAAGCTGCAAGACCACTTTGCTGTGCTTGTAACATTACATTTTCAGCTTGTCTTAAATACTTTTCTCCACCATTTAAAGCAAAGGTGTCTTCATCTGCTCCTAGAATAACATAGACATAAAATGCAATCGTAGATATTAAATTTGAATCAAACGTAGTAGGATTAAAGATAAACTGATCAAATTCATTGTACTTAAAATTAAGATCGTTGTCTCTAATATTTAAAATTGGTGATTCATAAGAAGTTCCATAGATTGGTCTAGTGGACTGAACCTGAATAGAACCTTCAAAAGTATTATTATCTCTTTTAGTAATAATAATATTCATGGCACAATTAATACGTTCTTGCTGTTTTACAGTATTAGTGGTCCATTTCTTTTGATTTACAAACTCCGAAATTGTAGTTTCTAAAGTTTCAAATACTTGTCTGTTCGATCCAGAGATTTGATCAAAATTAACAGTTATCTGACAATTTAATTCTTGTGAATTAATTGTTATTGTGCATAAAAAAAGGAAAAATACAAGAATATTACGCATCTATTTTTTTTAGTATTTCATTCATAATATCAATAGCAACACCAGCTTTAGGTTTCAATTCTAAAGGTACTAAATTTTTCTCTTTATCTATAAAAGTAACCTTATTGGTGTCTTTTGCAAATCCTGCGCCTTTGTCTTTTAACGAATTTAAAACAATGGCATCTAAATTCTTATGTTCTAATTTAGACAATGCATTGGCTAACTCATTATTTGTCTCTAAGGCAAAGCCTACTAAAAATTGATGTTTTTTAATAACTCCTAAAGAGGCTAAAATATCTTTGGTTGGTTCTAATACAATATCTAACGTACTGTCCTTCTTTTTTATTTTCTCGATAACCACATTTTTTGGTCTATAATCTGCAACTGCAGCAGATAATATAGCAATGGCTACGTCAGGAAATTGTTGGTGACAAGCTACATACATTTCTTCTGCACTCACAACATCTATTCTATGAATAAAAGCATGACTTATTTTTTCATTACTAGGACCTGTTATTAAAAAAACTTCAGCACCTAAATTTGCGGCAGCCTTTGCAATTTCAAAACCCATTTTTCCAGAAGAATGATTTCCTATAAATCGAACAGGATCTATGGATTCATACGTTGGACCTGCTGTAATCAATACTTTTTTTCCTTTTAAAGGCAATGTAGATAAAATATCATTTTCAATAAAAGAGACAATATCTTGGGGCTCTGCCATTCTTCCTTCTCCAATCAATCCGCTTGCCAATTCACCACTAGTTGCGGGAATCATCTTATTTCCAAAGGCTTGAAGCCTTTCTAGGCTAGTTATAGTTGAAGGATGAATGTACATATCTAAATCCATTGCTGGAGCAAAATATACTGGACATTTTGCAGATAGATACGTAGCTATTAATAAATTATCACAAGTACCATTAGACATTTTAGACAAGGTATTTGCCGTTGCTGGTGCAATAAGTATATAATCTGCCCACAGGCCTAAATCTACATGATTGTTCCATAATTCATTTTCTTCTTCCTTTTCATAAAAGGTTGAATGAACGGGGTTTTTGGAAAGTGTGGATAAAGTAAGAGGTGTGATAAAATCTTTTGAGGCAGGTGTCATTATGACTTGAACTTCTGCCCCAGATTTTATAAGTAAACGAACCAAACTGGCTGTTTTGTATGCGGCTATACCGGCAGTAATGCCAAGAAGAATTCTTTTACCGCTTAAAATAGACATTATTCAGTCTCTGGAGTTCTATGGTATACTTTACCTTCTAACCATTCTTCAACAGCTATTGCTGTAGGTTTTGGTAATTTTTCATAAAACTTAGATACTTCAATTTGTTCTTTGTTTTCAAAAACCTCTTCCAAACTATCGTTGTAAGTAGCAAACTCTTCTAATTTTTCAACTAATTCTGTTTTTAAATCAGTATTAATTTGAACTGCTCTTTTTGAAATGATAGAGATTGCCTCATAGATGTTCTCTGTTTGAGATTCTATAATATCTTTATCATAGGTAACCGTGGTTAAAGGAGCTTTTGTTTCTTTGTAATTCATATTTAACTCTTTACTAACTGTTTTTGTTCGTTTTTTATCTCTAATAATAACTTATCTGAATCATTTAAAAATCTAGATTCAGGGAAGTTTCTTGTTAACTTATCATATGCAGCAAATGCATCTTTGATACGGTCTTCTTTTTTTCTTTGCGTACTTACGATTACTAAATCGTGGTAGGCTTTAAACCTGAAGTATAAAACTTCTTCTTTTAATTCTGTACCTAAAAAATCATTTATTAAATTATCGAATGCAACAATGGCTGAATTGTAATTTCTAAAATCTGTTGGTGCAGTCTTATAGTATGTTTTACCTATCTCAAAAGCTTTTTTCTCTAGTTTAAATTGTAACTCTTTATAATGTTTGTTCGCTTCAACAACTCTATCAGAATCTGGATATTCATTTATAAATAGTTGAAAAGCTATCAAAGCCTTATTTGTATCTGTTTGATCTAGACTAAAAACAGGAGAACCTAGTTTGTAACTGTATGCAGATAAGAAAGTTGCTTCTTCCTTTTTAGAACTATTTGGATAGTTGTTTGTAAATCTATCAAAATAATACGCTGCTGTTGAATAACTTTTCTCGTTAAAATTTGATTGTGCAACCATAAATTGAATACGCTCCATCTGAGGCTTACCTCTGTAAGTTGGTGTCACTAATTCAAATAGTCTAAGTGCTTTACCATACTCTTTGGCTTCATATTTTTTTACAGCTAACTTATATCTTTCTTGCATGGTTCCTTTCCCAACAGTCCGCTGATACTCACCACATGAATTTAGTAGTAACGTAACTGAAAAAATGATTGCTAAAATTTTGATTTTTCGCATTTGGCAAAATTAAGGTTTTTAAATGGATTACTAAAACGCTTATTATATTTAGATTCTTACAATATGAAAACTTTTTTTAAAAGTTTTCATATTTATTTATTTTTTACTCCTAAAATTATATCAGTATAATATTAATAAGCTAAATAAAATTAGTCTAAATTTAATTTGATTAGCAAGTAACTTCAAATTCTATTATAATGACTTCAAAAAGATATTAAATGTTTGTTAATTTGATTCTGGAGCATTTTCTACTGCTATAAGACGCTTTACATCACTGTCAAACAAGTATAAACCTCCTTTATCATCTCCAATTAGATTAATTTTGTCTAATATGTTTCTAGCAAGCGCCTCTTCTTCAATTTGTTCTGAAACATACCATTGCAAAAAGTTGTGAGTTGCATAATCTTTTTGATTTAAAGTGATATCAACTAAATCATTAATTGACTTAGAAACTTTTACTTCATGTTCAAACAAATTTTGAAACATTTCTTTAAAAGACCCAAATTCTAATGGTGGAGCTACTAAATGAGACACTTTTGCATGCCCACCTCGCTCATTTATAAATTTTATAAGTTTTAACATGTGCTGACGCTCTTCGTCTGAGTGTGCATACATAAAAGTTGCAACTCCTTCAAAACCTAGTGTCTCTGCCCATGAAGCCATCGCTAAGTATACTTGTGATGATGATGCCTCAACGGTGACTTGCTTATTTAAAGCTTCTTCAATTATTTTTGATAACATATTTTCTATTTTAAATTTATAACAAAATTAGCAATTTCTTTTTGAAGTTTCTCAGATGCTTTTATCAATGGCAATCTAACGTTATCTGAGGTAAGCCCTAATATTTGTAAAACAGCCTTGATTCCTGCAGGATTATTTTCAGAAAAAATTAAATTTATCACTTCCATTAACTTAAAATGAATTTGATATGCTTGTTTATTATCTCCTTCCAACCCTAAATTAATCAATGTAGAAAACTCTTTAGGAAACGCCTGCCCTATAACAGAAATAACACCTGATGCTCCTGCCAAAACAACATTTAATGCTAAATCATCATCTCCTGAAATAATTAAAAAATCTTTTGGCTTGTTTTTTATTAATTCTAAATATTGTTGCACATTATTTCCAGCCTCTTTTACTCCTATAATAGTATCAAAATCTTTTGCTAATCTGATGGTCGTAGAAGGCTCCATGTTTTTTGATGTTCTTCCAGGAACATTGTATAAAATAATTGGTGTTGGACTTGCCAAAGCTATTGCTTTAAAATGTTGATAAAACCCTTCTTGAGTTGGCTTATTATAGTAAGGTGCAACAGATAAAATAGCATCTATGTGGGATAAATCTTCAGATTGAATTTCTTTAATAACTGCTGTAGTATTGTTTCCTCCAATCCCTAAAACTAATGGTACACGATTGTTATTTATTGCAACAATTACTTCAATAATTTTTTGTCTTTCCTCTTTAGATATCGTTACACTTTCTCCTGTGGTACCATTAATTACCAGATAATTAATACCATTAGCAATATTGTACTCTACCAGTTTTTCTAGCGCAGAAAAATCAATTGACTTATCATCTTTAAAAGGAGTTACAAGGGCTACACCAGTTCCTATAAATTTTTGCATACAACCAATATTTTATTTTAAGTAAAAATACGCCATTCAAAAGATTTTTATCAATTTAAAACGCTATTAAAATCTAATTTTACAGATTTTCAAGCTTTGTTAAATTTTTAAATGATTATATTTTATTAAGTATTTCTAAGTATTTTTTTATTTCATCAAAAAATAGATCTACTTGATTTATATCACAAATTATATCAAGATCAAAAAAATCTGAACTAGCCTCTGAAAATCCAACTTTAAACGCTGCATTCGAAGAGGTTACCGTATATTCTAAAAAAATATTTTTTTTATTAAAAAAGCAAATCAATAAATCAAAAGGCTCCTCAAGAAAACTTTGTAAACTAGTATCTGTGATATCTCCTCTCCAATTAAAATCTTTTTCAGAAAAATGTTTGTATGATTTTTGATTGTCTTTAGAGAACTTTCTAAAGCTATATGTTTTTGGATTTCTAAATTGAAATTTTTGATTTAAAATCTGAGCAAAGTCGTGTTGTTTAGAAAAACAATCTAGAGTAATAATTCCTACAGAATTAATTTTTTGTGCAGACCTATTATTTGAAGACGATAATGTTTTTGAAAACTTATCAATCTTTTTTTTAATAAAGTGATGTTTTAATTTTGCTGTTAGCATAGATTCAATGGCACAAAAAAACTATCTTGTCCTCACAAATATAATTAAAACGAATTGTGTTCTTATGAAAAAACTCTGGATTCTTTTTCTGTTCATCTTCTTGTCTATTGCATGTAAAAACAGCTCTTATGAAGTTTCTAAAATTAAGGCAACACAAATTACTCTCATTCCTGAGATAAAACAAGACAGTACTATCATAGAAGTCTTTCAACCCTATAAAGATAAAATGACTGAAGAAATTACCAAGTCTCTTTCTTATGCTCCTTTGCAATTAGAAAGAACAGACGGAAATCTTCAAAGCACGCTTGGAAATTTAATTGCCGATTTGTCTTACCAAAAAGCCAACGAACTTTTTAAGAAAAAAACTGGAAATACTGTTGATTTCTCGATGTCTAATTATGGCGGAATTAGAGCTGCTATTATGAAAGGTGAGGTAACAGTTTCTAATGCTTTTGAGTTAATGCCTTTTGATAATACACTTGTAGTAGTAGAACTTAGTTCTGAAAAAATTGAGGCATTATTTGCATATTTTATGGCTAAAAAAAGAGCACATCCGCTATCTAAACAGGTTGAATTGAAAATAAAAAATGACCAATACAGCCTACGAATCAATGGAAAACCCCTCTCCAAAGACAACACCTATTTTGTAGCTACTTCTAATTATTTACAAAAAGGAGGTGACGGCATGAACTTTTTTGAAAACCCTATAAGTTTGTATGATAGTAATTATTTAATTCGCGATGCAATTGTAGACTATTTTAAAAGTAAAGATACTTTAACAGCTGTTTTAGACAATCGGGTACTTATTACCAACTAAACAATGGTAAATTAAAGAGCTTAAAATTCTATATAATAATGAAGAGAAGAAAATTTATAAAACAAACCTCCGCAGGATTTGCTTTTGCAAGTATAGGGGGGCTCACATTACAGTCTTGTGATACGAGACAAAAACAAATTACCATTCTTCATACCAATGATACCCATAGCCAAATAGAACCTTTTGCTTCAAATCATCATCGACATGCAAACAAAGGAGGGGTGGCTAGAAGAGCTATGATGGTTGAAGGAATAAGAAAAGAGAATCCAAATACCTTATTATTAGATGCTGGAGATATTTTTCAAGGAACTCCCTATTTTAATTATTTTGGAGGTGAAATAGAATTTAAATTGATGAGTCTTTTAAAATATGACGCTGCTACACTTGGAAACCATGATTTTGATAATTCTATAGAAGGTTTTAACAAACAACTGCCCAATGCAAAATTTGATTTTGTCTGCGCTAATTATGATTTCAAAAATACGCTTTTGGACACCAAAGTAAAACCCTATAAAATTTTCTATAAAGACGGTATTAAAATTGGTGTTTTTGGATTGGGAATAGAATTGCTCAATCTAGTAAGTCCTAATTTATACAAAGAAACAAAGTATCTGAACCCTCTTGAAATTGCACAAGATATTTCTAGAGAATTAAAAGATAAAAAAGCTTGTGATTTAGTTATCTGCTTATCGCATTTAGGATATCACTATACAGATTCTCAAAAGATATCTGATTTAAAATTGGCAGCTGCAACTAAAAATATCGATTTAATAATTGGTGGACATACCCACACTTTTTTACCAAAACCAACTGTAGTAAAAAATTTAAATGATGAAAATATGTTGGTAAATCAAGTAGGAGCTTATGGTATTAACTTAGGGAGAGTAGACTTTTATTTCGATGAACACAAGAATAAAAAAACATCAGATAAAACGATTATTTTATAATTGTATAATTTATCAAAATGTTTACAAAAAATAATGGATTAACTAATCATCTCAATAAAATTATCTTCGTTAATAATAGCCACTCCTAAATCTTCTGCTTTTATTTTTTTACTAGGCCCCATATTGTCTCCTGCTAAGACATATGTTGTTTTTTTTGAAATAGCAGCACTTACTTTACCGCCATTATCCTCAATGGATTTTTTAAGCTCATTTCTAGTCATTTTATAAAAAACTCCAGACACCACAAATACCTTTCCTTTTAGTTTGTCCGTTTGACCAATCAGATCTTCCTCAGAAACTTGCAATTGTACCCCGTGGTATTTTAACCGGTCTATCAATTGCATATTTTCTAAATCATTAGAAAACTCTAGAATACTTTCTGCTATTCTATCACCAATTTCATCAACTGAAATTAAAGCTTCTAAATTGGCTGTCATTAAATTGTCTATAGATTTAAAATGCTTGGCTAGTTTCTTTGCTACTGTTTCTCCAACAAATCTTATCCCTAAAGCAAACAGTACTTTTTCAAAGGGAATTTCTTTTGATTTTTTAATTCCATCAATCATATTTTGAGCAGATTTTTCTGCCATTCGCTCTAAAGGAATCACTTGAGCTACTTGTAAATCATAGAGGTCTGCATAATTTTCAATGAGGCCTTCTTTGCGTAATAAATCTACTGTTTCACCTCCCAAACCATCTATATCCATGGCTTTTCTACTAATAAAGTGCTGAATTCTTCCAGTAATTTGTGGAGCACAACCATAGGTGTTAGGGCAATAATGTTTAGCATCACCAGCAGTTCTTACCAAGGCGGTATGACATTCAGGACAATGAGTTGCATAGATAGTTGACTGAGAATATTCCTGTCTTTTGGAGAGGTCTACGGCAATAATTTTTGGAATAATTTCGCCTCCTTTTTCAACAAAAACAGTATCATGAACTCTAATATCTAATTTTTCTATTTGATCTGCATTGTGCAAAGAGGCTCTTTTTACAGTAGTGCCAGCCAGCTGCACAGGTTCTAAATTTGCCACAGGAGTAATGGCGCCTGTTCTTCCTACTTGGTAGGTAATATCTTGGAGTACAGTAGCCACTTGCGCAGCTTTAAATTTATAAGCAATTGCCCAACGTGGAGATTTGGCAGTGTATCCTAATTCTTCTTGCTGTTGTAAATTGTTTACTTTAATAACAACACCATCTGTTTCATATGGTAATTTGTGACGTTTTATATCCCAATTATTTACAAAATTAAATACTTCTTCTATAGACCTAACTAATGTGATGGTCTTTGGTACTTTAAACCCCGCTATTCTGGCGGCTTCTAAACTTTCAAAATGAGTGGCATAGGTACGTTCATTAGTAACTACCTGATACAATAAACAATCTAAGGGTCTTTTTGCCACCTCTGCACTGTCTTGAAGTTTTAAACTCCCGCTGGCTGTATTTCTTGGATTTCTATAGGTTTCTTCTCCGTTTTCTAGACGCTCTTGATTCATTTTATGAAATCCGTCTAACGGTAAAATAATTTCACCTCTCATCTCAAAATTAGTGAGAAAGTCTGTAGGTAATGTTAAAGGAATAGATCTAATGGTTCTAATGTTTGAAGTAACTTCATCACCTTGAAAACCATCACCACGAGTAACAGCTTTCAAAAACTCACCATTTTCATAGGTGAGGTTAATAGAAGCTCCGTCATATTTTAGCTCACAGGTATACTCAATTGCTTCGGTTCCCAAATTCTTTTGGAGACGTTTTTCCCAATCCAACAAATCTTCTTTAGAGTATGAATTGTCTAACGAATACATTCTGTTTTTATGCAGTAGCGTTATAAAGTTTTTTGTAATGGTGCCTCCAACTCTTTGAGAGGGAGAATTAGCATCGTAAAATTCTGGATGAGCAGCTTCTAATGTCTCTAATTCTTTTAATTTTATATCAAAATCATAATCAGAAATAGTAGCGTTGTCTAAAACGTAATAATGATGGTTATGATGATTAAGCGCTTCACGTAAAGAATTAATTTGCTGCTGTACAGAATTCATTGATACTAAAAATTTGATTGGTTAAAAATAATCAAAAGAAAACCCGAAACAAAGATGTTTCGGGTTAAAAAAGTTATGAAGTTATCAACTATTAATAGTAGGTAAACCTTCTTACTTTAGCAATATACTTTGCCAAACGAATTACCTGATGGCTATAACCATATTCATTGTCATACCAAACATATAAAACAACAGTATCTCCGTCTGTAATGGTGGCTTTGCTATCAAAAATAGATGGAGCAGTTGTTCCAATAATATCAGAAGAAACCAACTCGGCATCTAAAGAATATTGAATTTGCTCTACCAAGGCCCCTTCTAAGGCATTGTGTTTCATTATTGCATTAATAGCATCAGTAGTTATTTCTGAACCTAATTTAAGATGAAGGATGGCCAAAGAACCGTTGGGTACAGGAACACGAATTGCATTGGATGTTAACTTTCCTTTTAATGCAGGCAATGCTTTTGCCACCGCTTTTCCAGCACCTGTTTCTGTAATAACCATATTTAATGCTGCAGCTCTACCCCTACGGTTTTTACTGTGCATATTGTCTACTAAATTTTGGTCGTTTGTATATGCATGAATGGTTTCTAAATGCCCTTTCATAATCCCATAATTATCTTCCAGTACTTTTAAAACAGGTGTAATTGCATTGGTAGTACAGGAGGCTGCTGAGAAGATATCTACAGTATCTGGATGGTGATTTTTATGATTAACACCATGAACAATATTCGGAATCCCTTTTGCTGGAGCTGTTAATAATACTTTACTTGCTCCTGTAGCTTTTAAATGTCTGCTAAGCGCTTCTTTATCTCTAAAAGCTCCAGTATTATCTATTATTAAGGCATCATGAATACCGTAAGCTGTATAATCTATTTCTTCAGGTGCATTGGCAGCTATCATGGTAACTGTAGTACCATTAATAATTAATGCGTTGTTTTCTATATCTGTTTGAACCGTTCCTAAAAAATCTCCATGAACAGAATCTATGCGTAATAAAGAAGCTCTTTTTTCTAGCACATTTTCAGTAATAAGCCCTCTGGTAACTACTGCTCTTAAACGCAGTTGAGACCCTTTTCCCATTTTAGACATGAGCTCTCTAGCTAGCAACCTTCCTATTCTACCAAAACCATACAACACAACGTCTTTAGGCTGAACGTCTTTAGCAATGGTGGCGTCTTTTAATTGATGCCTTACAAAGGCAACTTTATCTTTGCTTCCATTCACGTCTAAATAACATTCATAGGCCAATTTACCGATGTCTAATTTAGACGATGGTAAATTAATTTCCTGAATTGCTTTTACAATATCTAGGGCATCATAAATAGAAATTGGCTTGGCAACAAACTCTTTTGCATAGTTGATGAGATTTAATATCTCACTGGCACGTTTGTCTACTAAAGTGTTTCTAAACAAGACCAACTCAATAGATTTATCATACCATAAATCATTGATAATATTAATAAATTCTGTAGTTGCTCTTCTTGTTTTAGCTTGGGTTATAACTTCTTTTTCGTAATTTTTTACTTTTAACATATCTGTTTGTCCTACCGTTAAATTTGTACAAAAGTATTTCTTTTTTTTACAATACGAAATCGATTTCGTTTAAATTTAATAATAAATTTTTGACGTTACAATAAAATGGTCTGCTGATGAAAGTACAGCAGTCTTTATCTTGCTAATCTAATGATTAAGACTGCTGTTAAGAAGTAAGTAATATTAAAAGAAGTAGGTGCCTTTTTCGCCATTTAAATCAATGATTTTAACTTTGATACGATATCCATTTCTAGACAAACCATCTAGTAATGCAACAGCTTCAGAAGCTGATGTTATTTTCTGATCATTAATTTCTGTGATCACGTAACCTACTAAACTTGAGGAATTAGATTCATTAGAAGCTTCTCTAATTATTTTTGCCCCCTGAGAATTGTCTTTCAATTCAAGTCCATATGCCCGAGAAATAAAACGCTCTATTCTTTTAATTAATTGAATGTTTTTAGAAAATACTTCTCCTTCTCTGTTAATAGTTAGATTCACAGACTCTCCAGGTCTTTTGGCCGATAGCTGTCCACTTAATTCTGAAAATTTAGATATTTTCACATCATCTATTTGCACAATAACATCTCCTTTTTTTAATCCAGCTTTTTCAGCATTACTGTTCTCAGCAAAATCACCAATTCTAACACCTTCAATATCATCTTTTCTTAAATCTGGCACAAAACCAATAATGGCCTCTTGCACTTTTCCAAATTCAAGAATATCATCAATAATTTTTTTAGCAATATTTGATGGCACTGCAAAAGAATAACCAATATAAGACCCAGTTTTTGATGAGATTGCCGTGTTAATTCCTACCAGTTCTCCACGAGTATTCACTAGAGCTCCTCCACTATTTCCAGGGTTTACTGCAGCATCTGTTTGAATAAATGAATCTGTAGCAGAGTTTCCTTGTAAATCTCTCCCTTTAGCACTAACAATACCAGCAGTAACTGTAGATGTTAGATTGTACGGATTTCCAACAGCCAATACCCATTCGCCTATCTTTATAGTATCTGAATCAGAAAAAGGAATATAAGGCAATGGATCCGTTGCTTCAATTTTAAGCAAAGCAATGTCGTTTTTTTTATCAGTACCAATTAATGTTGCTTTGTATTTTTTTCTATTATTTAGTGTAATCTCAAGTTCTGAAGCACCTTCTATTACATGATTATTTGTCACAATATATCCATCAGAGGATATAATAACACCACTACCCGTTCCAATTTGCTGATATTTTCTTGGACCATTAAATAAATCTGATATTGAATTTATTCCAGAAGAAACCGCTGTATTTTTTACATGCACAACAGCATGTACTGTTTTCTCTGCAGCTTCTGTAAAATTTGTTGGTGCATATGTTGCCGTGTTTAAATCAAACGCTGTTGAATTGTAGTTTGTCTGAAATGTTTGTATTGGCGTCATTTTATCTGTTAAAACAAACTGAGATTTTTCTATAAGAGCACTATATCCAATTAAAGAAATGATACCACCAAGAATAGCCATGCTTAAAAAACTTAAAAACTTTTTCATCTTAATTACATTTAAAATATACCCAAAAATACTAATTATCTGAATTCAATTATCAGACTTAACAGTTATTAACGCATTTTAACCCTCTTTTAACAATCTGTAGTTTCTAGGCATTTGTGTATCTTTGGATCTTATGATTATGAACTTCTATAAATACCAAGGAACTGGAAATGATTTTATTATTTTAGATAATAGAGTCCATCTTTTCCCTAAGAATAATAACTCATTGATTGCATCTTTGTGTAATCGTCATTTTGGAATTGGTGCAGATGGTTTAATTCTTTTAGAAGACGATGAAAATTCAGATTTTAAAATGGTGTATTTTAATGCTGATGGAAATGAAAGTACTATGTGTGGAAATGGCGGAAGATGTATAGTCGCTTTTGCTAAGAAATTACAATTATTTAAAAAAACAACAAAATTTTCAGCAATTGATGGAATTCATCATGCTAAAATTGAGGCTACTATGATTTCACTTCAAATGATAGATGTACATGATGTTAGAGTTTCAGGAAATTCAGTTTTTACTGATACTGGTTCACCGCATCATATAGAAATTGTTGATGATTTAGATAATTTCCCCGTTGTTGAACTAGCAAGAAAAATTATAAATACTAGCTACCAAACTGAAGGCTGTAATATTAACTTTGTTGAACAAATAAACGAGCAAACATTTAAAGTAAGAACTTATGAGCGGGGTGTTGAAGACGAAACCCTTGCCTGTGGCACTGGTGTTACAGCTGTTGCAATTGCTATGCACAACATCAACAAATCTATCAGTAATCATATTAAATTTACTGTTCTTGGAGGTAATTTAGAGGTTCTTTTTGATGAAAACCAAGGAAGGTATACCAACATTATTTTATCTGGACCAGCGGAATTTGTTTTTGAAGGAACTATAGCCCTAACATGATGATTTTACACGGAGAAAAAGTTAGATTAAGAGCCTTAGAACCTGAGGACTTAGAATTTTTATTTACCACAGAAAATAATACTACTTTTTGGGAAGTAAGCAACACTCAAGTACCTTTTTCTAAATTTATTTTAAAGCAGTATTTAGAAAATTCTCACCAAGATATTTATGAGGCAAAACAATTGCGATTGGTTGTTGAAGAAACTAAAAACAGTCAAGCTATTGGCCTCATTGATTTGTTTGATTTTAATCCACAACACAAAAGAGCTGGTATTGGTATTTTACTTCATAAACAATATCAGAAAGCTGGTTTTGCTGCCGAAGCATTGACTTTGTTAATTCCGTACTGTTTCAAAACATTACATCTTCATCAATTATTTGCAAACATTACCACAGATAACCAACGTAGTATCGCTTTATTTACGGGTCATGGTTTTAAAAAAAATGGAGAGAAAAAAGATTGGCTATTTATAAATGGGGCTTTTAAAAACGAACTTATATTGCAATTAATTAATGAATAAACAAAAGATTCTTTTACTCATTTCAACCTTAGTAATTATAATTGGAATTGTCAGTTATAGCTATTATCAAAATATCTTTGGTGAGCTAGTCACTAAAGATGGTGCAATTTATATTGGCTCAAATGAAACGATAAATGAAGTTGAAAAAAAGCTGTTTAATTTTATAGGAAATAACAACAATTTTAATTGGCTAACACAGCAAAAAAGATATTTAAATCCAAAATCAGGTAAATATTTATTAACTAAAGGTATGTCTTTAAACGATGTTATTAATCTTTTAAGAAGTGGCAATCAAACTCCTGTAAAAGTTTCATTTAACAACCAAGATACACTAGAGAAATTTGCAGGTAGAATTTCAACACAGATAGAAGCAGATTCTATCACAATTTTAAAGACCTTTAAAGACTCCTTTTTCTTAAAGAGAAATAAACTTACAGAATCCTCAGTATTGGGTGTTTTAATTCCAAACACTTATGAATTTTACTGGAACACATCTGCAGAGAAGTTTAGAAATGGCCTGTTAAGAGAATATACCAAATTTTGGAATAAAGATCGATTGGCTAAAGCAAATGCTGTAAATTTAACTCCAGAAGAAGTTATGATTTTAGCTTCAATAGTTCAAAAAGAAACAGCAAAAATTATTGAAAGATCTACAGTAGCAGGTTTGTATTTAAATAGAATTAAAAGAGGTATTCCTTTGCAAGCAGATCCAACAATTATTTACATATTAAAGCAAGATCATGGCGAAGACTTTCAGGTAAGAAGAGTGCTGTATAAAGATTTAAAGATATCATCTCCTTTTAATACTTATATCTTCAGAGGTTTACCACCCAGCTTAATTTCAATGCCGGATATTTCATCAATAGACGCAGTATTAAATTACAAAAAACACAACTACATATATATGTGTGCAAGTATTAAAAAGATTGGATTCCACGAATTTGCAAGTACACTAAAACAGCACAATAAAAATGCAGTTAATTATCAGCGTTGGTTGAATAATCAAGGAGTTAACAGATGATAAAAAAGTTTTTATTGTAATTTTAACAAACAATTAGTAAACAAAACGTTTCATTTATCCAAAACTAAATTATACAGTTTTTATAAGTTTAAAAATTAGTTCTATTAAAATAAAAGCAAAAATAAAAATTTTAATGATCTGGCTTTTCTGTTATCAATTTTGTAAATATTCCTTCTTTAGTTTTAGAATTTCGTAGTAAAGTTGAAATAAAATTTCATTATTTACAATTCCACAATATTAAAACCATCTGATAATCAGATAATTATAATTTAAGTTATATCTTTGCGCTCGCAAAACGGAAATATACTAGTTATTAAAAAGTTTTTATTTTTATTCATTTTATTTTTAGGGTTAATCAATGCAATTGAAAATCCAAAAATCCCAAAAGAAATTTCTGCTCCAATGGACTTGGCCTTGCATTCAAAAAACTATGTAACGATCCCATATATACAAAAAAACTTTGTTGGTTTTAAGGAAGCGTTAGCATTTAAAGAGTCTCAAGGAAAATACAGAGTTGTTAATACTTTGGGGTATTTAGGGAAGTATCAATTTGGAACTAGTACTTTAGAACGATTTAAAATTTATAACACAACTTCATTTTTACACAATCCTGAATTACAAGAACAAGTATTTATCGCCTATTGTAAGGTAAATAAATGGATTCTTAGAAAAGACATAAATAGTAGTGTGGGTAAGATTATGAATGGTGTGAAAATTACTGAATCTGGTATTTTAGCAGCGGCCCATTTGAGCGGTGCAGGAAATGTGAAAAAATATCTGCGAAGTAATGGTCTTAAAAATATTTCAGATGCATATGGAACATCTATCAATTCTTATATGAAAAAATTTTCGGGGTATGATGTTTCGTTCATCAAAGGAGACAGAAAAGCAAGTATTTAATTTTGATTACCTCTGAATAATAAATATAGCAGGTCTTTTGTGTAAATCCGGCGACTGTCTTTTCCAGTCGGCAACTGAATATGTTTTTATATATTCATTAGGTAATGTAATATCTACAGCAATACACACTAATGTTTCTGGTGCTAAGATTGATTTTAAATCTGTGAACATTTTTTCATTTCTGTAGGGAGTTTCAATAAAAATTTGAGATTGGTTTTTTTCCTTAGATAATTTCTCTAATTCTTTAATCGCTTTCTTTTTATCAGAATTATCAATGGGTAAATACCCATTAAAAGCAAAGTTCTGTCCATTCATACCTGAAGCCATTAAAGCCATTAATATAGAAGATGGACCAACTAAAGGAACCACTTTAATACCTTTTTCATGTGCTAATTTCACGATAGTAGCTCCAGGATCTGCAACAGCTGGAACTCCTGCTTCAGATAATAAACCAATCGAAACACCTTGTTCACAGACATCTAAAAAAGTGTGTGTTTCTAGTTCTTCTGCATACTTATCTAACTTCATGATAGTTAATGAAGGTTGTGATTTTTTTGGTGCAATTTTTTTAATAAATCTTCTTGCAGACTTCTCGTTCTCTACAATATAATGATCTATCAATTCAACCATAGTCTTCACAGAATACGGCATTACTTCTAAGGGTTCGTTTTCACCTAGAGTTGTTGGTAATAAATATAGCTTTCCTTTCATTTGTAATTTTTTTTGATTCTTTCACAGGCTTCATCTAACATTTGATAGATGTTTTCAAACCCTTTTTCTCCACTATAATAAGGATCTGGAACACTTAAATTTAGTGATGGATTGATCTCATTTAAAATCATTTTCACTTTACGAAGATCAGCCTCTTTTTTTGCTAAAGAACATATATTTTGATAGTTTTCTTTATCCATGGCATAAATGACATCAAACTCAATAAAATCTTTTATATCAAATTTACGAGCTCTTTGATTAGAGATATCAATTCCATATTTTTTAGCAACTGCTATAGACCTTTGGTCTGGTAACTCTCCAATGTGATAAGCTGCTGTTCCAGCAGAGTCAACAGAAAAAAAATTAGCACCTAGTTTAGATTGAAGAATTCCCTCTGCCAGGGGAGAACGACAAATATTTCCTAGACAAACCATCAATATTTTTTTCATATAATGAAATTAAGGAAAAATAGTGTGTAAAATGAAACTGTTTTAAGAGAATTTAGAATGTTAATTTCTTTGTTAGATCTTCAACATATTTTCTAAACTGTTTGTCTGTTTCAGTCAGATTATCAACTGTTTTACAAGCATGTAAAACTGTTGCATGGTCTCTTTGTCCTATCTGAGCACCAATGCTGGCAAGAGATGTCTTAGTCATTCTTTTTGCAAAATACATAGCTAGTTGACGAGCTTGTACAATATGTCTTTTTCTAGTTTTTGATTGTAAAGTGACTACATCCATATCAAAATATTTAGATACTACTTTTTGGATATAATCAATAGAAACTTCTTTCTTCGTGTTTTTAACAAATTTATCTACAATTTGTTTTGCAAGTTCTAAAGAAAATTCTCTTCTATTAAAAGAAGCTTGAGCTATCATTGATATAATAACACCTTCAAGTTCTCTAACATTAGATTTAATATTTTTAGCAATATATTCTACAATTTCTTCTGGCATTTCTACTCCATCTCTGAACAACTTATTTTGAAGTATAGAAATTCTAGTTTCAAAGTCTGGCAATTGTAATTCTGCAGATAAACCCCATTTAAATCTGGAGAGTAAACGTTGTTCAATGTCTTGCATGTCTACAGGAGCTTTATCAGAAGTTAAAACAACTTGCTTTCCATTTTGATGTAAATGATTAAATATGTGAAAGAATACGTCTTGTGTTCCGGCTTTACCTGAAAGAAATTGAACATCATCTATTAACAGAACATCAACCATTTGATAAAAATGAATAAAATCATTTCTAGTATTTGATTTTACAGAGTCAATAAATTGTTGAGTGAATTTTTCTGATGAGATGTATAATACTGTTTTGTCTGGGTACTTATCCTTAATATCTACACCAATAGCATGGGCTAAATGTGTTTTACCTAATCCAACTCCTCCATAAATTAACAGTGGATTAAAAGATGTTCCTCCAGGTTTATTGGCAACAGCCATACCTGCAGAACGGGCTAATCTATTAGAATCTCCTTCAACAAAATTTTTAAAATTATAATTAGCATTTAATTGAGATTCAATTTTCACTTTCTGTAACCCTGGAATTACAAAAGGGTTTCTTAATTCTCTCTTATTTACTTCAACAGGAACAGATATCTTTTGAGGTTTTAATGGATCTCTATTTGAACTTGGTATTTTAACAATCTGAGGACGATTACTGCTGTACGTATTTTCCATACGAACATCGTAAATTAATTTAGCATCTTTTCCTAATTCTCTAACCAAGGCTACTCTTAAAAGCTTTATATAATGCTCTTCAAGCCACTCATAAAAAAACTTACTTGGAACTTGAATGGTAAGAACTTCTCCAGATAATTTTACAGGTTTGATAGGATCAAACCAAGTTTTATAAGCTTGTGGCTTAATATTATCTTTTATAAAAGAGAGACATTCATCCCAAACTGAAACAGCAGTTTTAGTCATAAATTGTATTAGGAATTTAATTGTTTAATTTTTGTTTTGTTTAAGGGGAATGCTCGATGTTTTTCTGCTATACAAATGTGTGAATAAAATTCAGTAAAAAAAAATCAATTTGCTATTGATTATTAATTATTTTTTACGTAAAATGAAAATAAAACTAAAAAAACATAAAAATTGAAAAAATTCTCTACTTCTATTCGCGTCCGTTATGGTGAAACAGACCAAATGGGTGTTGTTTATCACGGAAATTATGCAACTTATTTTGAAGTTGCACGAACCGAATGGCTTAGAAACCTGGGAGTTACATATAAAGATATAGAAAATAGTGGTATTATACTACCTGTTGTTAGCTTAATTTTTAATTTTATAAAGTCTGCAAAATACGATGATGAATTAACCATTTCTGTTTTTCTAAAAAAAAGACCCTTAGTTAAAATAGAATTTGATTATGAAATTTATAATCAAAATAAAGAAAAGATATCAACAGGGAATTCAATATTGGCATTCATGGATATGAAAACAAACAAACCCATAAAGTGCCCTGATTATATTTTAGAAAAACTAGAGATCTAGAAGATTTATTTTTACCTTATAAAAAGCATCAAAAATTTCAAATATCTTACCAGAGTTTGATTTCCTGACAGCAATAGTTACTTCGCAATCCATATATAATTTCTGATCTTGAATGCTGATGGAGTTTTCTTTGATAATTCTCATCACCTTGCTCATTAAATCGTATTGAAAATTAAGTTGATAAAAAACATCAATTGTCTTTTCTTCAATAATTGAAGATTCTAACGCTAATCTTGCGGAAGATCTATAGGCATTAATTAAACCTCCTACCCCTAATTTTGTTCCTCCAAAATATCGAACAGAAACTACTAAAATATTGGTTACATCAAATGATTGAATTTGTCCATAAATTGGCATTCCTGCGGTATTACTTGGCTCTCCATCATCATTTGCTCTAAACCTAATAGATTCAATTCCTAATTGCCAAGCATAGCAGAAATGACGCGCGGTATGATGGTTCTTTCTTAAGAGTTCTAAAGAAGTTTTTACAGCCTCCTCAGATGTTACTGGAAAAGCATAACCATAAAACTTACTATTTCTATCTTTAAATAGCGTTTCTATTGATGGTTTCTCTATGGTTTTATAAATATCATCCATTGGCAGACATCATAAGTAATATACTAACAACAGCGATGACAATTCCAAGCCAATTCCTCCAAATTAATTTTTCTTTAAAAATGAACAAGCCAAAAAGGGTTGAAAGGATAACAATTCCAACATTGTTTAATGTAAATGCCGTTGAACTTTCCATTCCATCTGTGCTTAACGCTTTTAAAAGATATACGATTGAAAAATAGTTTGGTACTCCTAATAAAACACCTCCTAAAATATTTTTAAATTCAAACCTAAACGTTCCTTTTACTATTTGATATAACAAAGAGATAATTCCTAAAATAAAAGCACATCCAAAAATAGTTGCAGAAAATAATGGAACCCCTCCTTCTTGAACAAATGTTGTTTCTATAAATTTTAAACTGGTGTCAATAGCTCCAGATCCAAAGAACAATAGTAAGGGAAATAACAAACTTATCTGTTTCCCAGTGGTTTCTTTTTTTTCTTTTACAGAAGTCAAATAAACAGCTATTAACGCTAATAGAATTCCTAATAATTTCACAAGACCAAGACTCTCTTCATAATACCATACTCCAAATACAATGGCAATAACTACAGACATTTTACTTGAAACTGAGGCCACTGATAGACCGTTTTTTTGAGAGGTTAATGCCATCACATTAAAAACGAGTATAAACATGATGCCTAACAAAAAAGCTCCTAAGAACCATGGTTGATTTGGAATTTCTTGAAAAGAAACTGAATTATTAGAGAGGTAAAACCCCAAAACAGCTGCCACAAAATAATTGACAACAATTGCCTGAAATGTATTAATCTTTAAAACATCAAATAATTTAAAAATAACAAATAGAAAACTTGAGATACAAATACTGATGAGTAAATAAAACATTAGCTAAATTCTTTTTGGGAAAACAAATCTACAACATCTTCACAAGTAGGATTTATATTCCACACTTTAATTCCTAGGGTACTTGCGGTAATCGTATTTTCTTCTGTATCGTCTATAAAAAAAGTTTCTTCTGGTACTAATCTATTTGTATTGAATACAAATTTATAAATATCTTCATTAGGCTTCCTTAAATGTATTTCATGAGATAGATAAAATTTCTCAAAACATTTTTTAAATTCTGAATACAACTCGGAACCCCAATTTTTTTGAATCCAAGAAATATGTAAACTATTGGTATTACTCAATAAAAAGATTCGATATTTTTTTGAGTCAGCTAGTTTTCTAAGAAAATGGAGTCTGTGAGGAGGGAAATCCTTCAAAATAGCATTCCAGGCATTCTTAAATTCGATCTCAGAAATGGTAGGTAACATCAATTTAAATGTATCTACAAATTGTTGAGTACTTATCTTTCCTATTTCATATTGTTTTGCCACTTCTATCATTTCAACAGAAAAATTAGTAACTCCTAATGCTCTTAATTGATCGAAAGTGGCTTCTTTATCTAAATTAATAAACACATCCCCAAAATCAAAAACTATATTTTTAATCATTTAAATACGTTTTAAGAATATCGTCTTTTATATTTTCTTCTTTTGTAGGAATTACATCCAATTTAGGCGCATTTACCCCGTCATTAAAATGAACTTCACCAGAAAAAACCCTTGCTTCATCCCATAGGTTTTCATCAATAAAAGTTTGTATTGTTTTTGTACCTCCTTCTACTATTAAAGATTGAATCTTATGTTTAAAGAGTACTGCACAAATTTGAATTGCAATAGGTTCTGAAAAGTTTATTTTTTCAAAAAAAATAGTGCCCTTTGCATAGGTTCTAGTTTCATTAATGAAAATTGTTTTTACAGAGCCATCGTACACTTTTAAATTAGCGGGAATTTTCAACTCTTTATCTATGACTATTCTAACTGGATCTTCTCCTTTCCAATGACGAACATCTAATCCTGGATTATCATCTAAAACAGTAGTTGTTCCAACTAATATTGATTGTTCTTCACTTCGCCACTTATGAACTAATTGTCTAGAAGATTCATTGGTAATCCAAACGGGAGTTTGGGTCACTCTATTTTTTGGAGCTATGTAAGCATCTAAAGTTTGCGCCCATTTTAAAATAATAAATGGTCGCTTTTTGGTTTGAAATGTAAAAAATCGTCTGTGATGAGCTTTGCATTCTTTTTCTAAGACACCAACAATAACTTCACATCCTGCATTTTGCAATCTCTCTATACCTTTTCCTGCAACCAATACATTAGAATCTATACAGCCAATCACCACTTTTTTAATCTCACTTTTAATAATTAAATCTGCGCAAGGCGGTGTTTTACCAAAGTGAGAACAAGGCTCTAAAGTCACATACATGGTTGCTTTAGCTAAAAGAGTTTGTTCTTTCACAGCAGAAATTGCGTTTACTTCTGCATGACTGCCTCCATATGGGCTGGTAAACCCTTCTCCAATAATTTTATCATCAACAACTAAAACAGCGCCAACAGAAGGATTTGGACGTGTTGTTCCAATTCCTGATTTAGAAATTTCAAGACATCTTTTTATGTAGTGCTCATGATTCAAAAAAAAGTAACTTTGTAAAGCAAAAATACAGGTTTAAATGACAAATTCAGATTATATCATTAGAGAAATAGAACCTCGTGATAATGTACAAATAAAAAGCATCGTACAACAAGTTATTTTAGAAATGGGTGCTCCTAAAATTGGTACTGCCTATGAAGACATAGCTCTAGAGAATATGCATGGTAATTATCAAAAAGATAAGGCAATTTATTTTGTTGTGGAACACCACGGAAAAGTACTTGGAGGTGGTGGCATTGCGCAACTAGATGGTTCTGAGAAAAACACCTGCGAATTACAAAAAATGTACTTTTTAGATGGAATTAGAGGAAAAGGTCTTGGAGCCAGTATCATAGAAAAATGTATGGTGAAAGCCAAAGAATTTGGCTTTGAACAATGCTATTTAGAAACCATGCCCTATATGACAGCTGCTCAAAAATTATATAAGAAGAACGGTTTTAAAAATATTGATGCTCCAATGGGTAATACTTGCCATTACTCTTGTGATGTTTGGATGATTCGAAAATTATGATCGTAAAACAATACAGAAACTATTTTAACGAAACTCTTAAAACGATATATCCAATAACGGAAATAGATTCTTTTTTCTTTTTGTTACTAGAAGAATACTTGGGTTTTAGAAGAGTAGATATCGTTTTAAAGTCAGATTTTAAAATTACCCAAGAGACTCTCAATCTGCTGCAATCTGCCACAAAACAACTAGAACAAGAAGTACCCTTACAATATATTATAGGAAAAACTGAATTTTACGGGCTGCCATTTGTTGTAAATAAACATGTACTGATTCCAAGACCAGAAACAGAAGAATTGGTGGCGTGTGTGGTCTCAGAATCTTCAAGGGTTAAAACTTTTAATACCTCTACTAAACAGACCACAGAAATAAAACAATTAAAGATCTTAGATATTGGAACCGGTAGTGGTTGCATTCCTATTTCTTTAAAAAAACAACTTCCTTTTGCGAAAATAAGCGCCATAGATATTTCTAAGGAAGCTCTAACGGTGGCGAAAAAAAATGCTGTTTTAAATAATGTTGATATTCATTTTATTTTACAAGATATTTTAAAAACAGTTGCATTAGATCAGCACTATGATATTATTATTTCTAATCCACCCTATGTTCGAGAATTAGAAAAGAAAGAACTTAAAAATAATGTTTTAAAAAATGAACCTCATGTAGCTTTGTTTGTTGAAAACGACAACCCACTAATATTTTATGCTAAAATTGCCGAATTAGCTAAAAAATATTTGAATAAAAACGGCCTATTGTTTTTTGAAATTAATCAGTACCTAGGAACAGAAACAATAGATTTAGTAAACAAAAAAGGGCTAAAGAACATTCAATTAAAAAAAGATATGTTTGGAAACGACAGAATTATAGTAGCATCTAAATAGTTTTTCTTTTGATATTATAAAACAAATGCCGCATTGTTTTTAAGATCCTACTCTAAAAACAAAAATATATCTAGTAAGTTTGCAATATGGTACAAGAGATTCAACTCCGAACAAATCTTATTGAAGAAAAAAAAGCAGGAACTTTACTTTATAAAGCTGCTCGTAAACTAGGAGTTGACTCTAAAGAAATTAGTGGCATAAAAGTACTTCGAAAATCTATTGATGCCAGAAAAAAAGAAACTTTTTTCAACTATAAGGTTGCTGTTTTCATAAACGAGCCCATTCCTGAAAAATCATCAACTGTTTTTGATTATAAAGAGGTTTCTAATGCCAAAGAAATTCATATTGTAGGATTTGGCCCATCTGGTATGTATGCTGCTTTGCGATGTATTGAGCTTGGGTATAAGCCAATAATTCTAGAAAGAGGCAAAAATGTACAAGAAAGAAGACGAGATATCAAAGCCATTAATCAGGATCATATTGTTAATGAGAATTCTAATTATTGTTATGGAGAAGGTGGTGCTGGAACCTATTCTGATGGAAAACTATACACAAGAAGTTTAAAGAGAGGAGATGTAAGACGTATTTTCGAAAACTTAGTCTATCATGGAGCAACAGAACAAATTTTAATTGATGCACATCCACATATTGGAACAAACAAGCTTCCAAAGATTATTCAAAATATTCGTGAAACCATTTTAAAATTTGGTGGAGAAATTTATTTCAACACACAAGTAACAGATTTTATCATTAAGAGTAATCAATTGAAAGCAATCGTCTTAAAAAACGGAAATGAAATGACTGTTAATTCAGTTATTTTAGCAACTGGTCATTCTGCAAGAGACATGTACGAATTGCTTCATAAAAAAAATATTGCACTCAAAGCAAAATCTTTTGCTATGGGAGTTCGTGTAGAGCATCCTCAAGAGATTATAGACAGCATTCAATACAATTGTGAGGGAACTAGAGACGAGTTGCTTCCAGCTGCAGCTTATAGCCTTGTTCATCAAGTAAATAACAGAGGTGTGTATTCTTTTTGTATGTGCCCAGGCGGATTTATTGTTCCTGCAGCTACAGCAAGCGGAGAGGTTGTTGTAAATGGCATGTCTCCATCTAGGCGTAATAATAAATTTGCTAATTCTGGTATTGTTGTAGAAATAAATATAGACAAAGACATTCCTAAATATGATCAATTTGGCCCATTAAAAGGCTTAGAGTATCAAAAGAATCTAGAACGGTTGGCTTTTACTGCAGGAGGAAGAACACAAACCGCACCTGCCCAACGATTGGTTGATTTTGTGGATGGAAAGCTGTCTTCAAATTTAAATGAAACATCGTATCAACCAGGGTTAAATTCTGCACCAATGCATTCTTTATTGCCTAAATTAATAGGAAGTCGTTTAAGAAAAGGGTTTGAAGCTTTTGGTAGAAAAATGCACGGGTATTATACCAATGAAGCCAATATTGTAGGAGTAGAATCTAGAACATCTTCTCCTGTAAATATTCCTAGAAAAGAAAACTTAGAGCATCCTGAAATTAAAGGATTATTTCCCTGCGGTGAAGGTGGTGGCTATGCTGGTGGAATTGTATCTGCAGCCATGGATGGTGAACGTTGTGCAGAAGCAGCTATTGAATTATTATAAGTAGGTTTGTAAATGAATACTTTCACATATCTTTCATCATATTAACAAATAATTATGTCTTCTAACACAAAACAACATTGGGAAACTGTTTACGAAACTAAAACACCAGAACAGGTAAGTTGGACTCAAGAAATTCCAGAAACTTCACTAAACTTTATTAATTCTTTTCAACTATCTAAGGAGGCAAAAATTATAGATATTGGTGGTGGTGATAGCCATTTGGTAGATTTTTTACTTGAGCAAGGATATACGAATATTACTGTGTTAGATATTTCTAAAAAAGCCTTACAAAGAGCTAAAGAGCGTTTAGGAGAAAAAGCAACTCTGGTTAGCTGGATTGTTAGTGATGTCTTAGATTTTATACCAGACACATCCTATGATATTTGGCATGATCGTGCAGCTTTTCACTTTTTAACAACAAAAAATCAGATAGATACTTATATTTATTTAACCCAGAAATTTGTATCTAGAAATCTAATTATAGGTGCTTTTTCTGACAACGGGCCTTTAAAATGTAGTGGTCTTGAAATTACGCAATACTCAAAGAATAAGATGTCTGAAGCCTTTAATGCAGGTTTTGAACCTATTAAATGCATAAGAGATACACACCAAACTCCTTTTAAAACAACTCAAGACTTTGTTTTTTGTAGTTTTAAAAAACGATAAGGACATTCATTTATAAGTCTTTTTAAGACCAACATTTCTTGTACATTTGCACCTATGCGCATAGACATTATTTCAGCAGCACCAGATTTATTAGAAAGTCCTTTTAATCATTCTATTATAAAAAGAGCAAAAGAGAAAGGCTTGGCAGAGGTTGCTATTCATGATTTAAGAACCTTTGGACTGGGAAACTACAGACAAATAGATGACACACAATTTGGTGGTGGAGCAGGCATGGTTTTAATGATTGAGCCAATTTCTAAATGTATTGATGCATTAAAAGCACAAAGAAGGTATGATGAAATCATTTATATGACTCCTGATGCAAAGACTTTAAACCAATCTACAGCCAATACGCTTTCTTTACAAGAAAATATTTTAATCCTTACAGGTCATTATAAAGGAGTAGATCAAAGAGTTCGTGATAAATACATCACCAAAGAGATCTCTATTGGAGATTATGTGTTAACAGGAGGTGAATTAGCCGCTGCCGTTTTAGTTGATAGTATTGTACGTTTAATACCTGGAGTTATAGGTGATGAAACATCGGCTCTTACAGATTCTTTTCAAGATAATTTATTGTCTCCACCAGTATACACAAGGCCCTCAAATTACGAAGGCATGAAAGTGCCTGAGATATTATTGTCTGGGAATTTTCCTAAAATAGATGAATGGCGCTCTGACAAAGCCTATGAACGCACACAACAAATACGTCCAGATTTATTGGACGAAACCTCATAAACTATCCTTGAAAGATTTAACAGTTTGAAAAAAATTACCTCATTTATAAAGAATAATACTGCAATTTCTTGGGTTATAGGATTTCAATTATTTCGCTTTTTGTTATTACCATTTATGGGCCTAATGCCTCAAGATGCTTATTATTATTTATACGGTCAAAACCTTTCACTTTCTTATTTTGATCATCCTGGAATGATTGGGTATATTTTAAGGATTTTCACAGATATATTAGGTAAATCTGTTTTTGTTATTAAACTTGCCGATTTTACAATTACTTCAATAACCATTATTAGTTTTTACAAATTAGCATCTCTTTTTCTGTCAAAACACCGATTGTCTAGAAGTATGATTTTGTTAGCATCTACAATTTTTATTTCCATTATCTCTTTCAATTCAACACCTGATGTTCCTTTATTATTGTTTTGGACCTTAAGTATATTATGCCTGTATAAGGCAATTTTTGAAGATAAAAAATGGTTTTGGATTATTGCTGGAATAACAATGGGATTAGCTTTTAACAGTAAGTATACTGCGCTACTTTTACAAATTGGAGTACTCGCTTTTCTTATTTTTTCTAGTAAATATAGAAAACTGTTAATTTCTCCATGGCTATGGATAGGTCTTGTTATATCTGTAGCAGTAACATTTCCTGTTTGGTGGTGGAACTATCAAAATGAATTTGCATCTTTTGCTTTTCAATCTTCTGAAAGAACAAGCTCCATTGGTAAATTTGAAATAAAACCAACCTTATTTTTTGGAGCAGTTGGCCATCAATTATTTTTATTGCTTCCGGTTTTGTTTAGTATATGTATTGTATTCTCTTACAAGCACATTAAAAAAGCGTTGACAAAGTTTACATTACCATCTCAAAAAACACTTTTTTTATTAGCTTTTTTTATACCAACTTTTATCGGTTTCTTTTTAATCAGCCCTGTTTACTGGGTAAAATTAAACTGGATGATGCCATCCTATATTACTGGAACTATTATTGCTGGAATGTATATATCTAAAAAACTACTAAAGGCTCAACTAATTACATCTATTGTATTTCATATAGCTGTTGCGAGTCAGGTTATTTTTTATTTTGTTCCTATTAAAAGTGATGATACCTGGGTAGGATGGGAAGAATTAGGAGAAAATATTGAAAAAGTTTCAGAAAATGATTCAGAAGCTTTTATATTTTCAATTGATGGATATAAGACCTCTGCACAACTTCGTTTTTTTACTTCAAAAACTATTTTTGCTCAAAATGTCATCAACCAGCCCGCACTTCAATTTGATTACTTAGGAGATATTATGGATGATTATAAAGGTAAGAATGCCTTCTACATAGACTCAGATAAACGATACAAAAACAAAGAAAAGCTTGGAGAGTTGCCTCAAATGATTACTCCATATTTTGAATCATACATAGAGCTAGATCCAATTATTGTTGATGAAGGAACCATTAAAGAACGAAAATTTTGGGTATTCTACTGCAGAAACTATCAATCAAAAAAATAACTTGAATAGGTTTTATTTACTAAAATAAATTCTTAAATTTGCAATCGCTAAAATTAACCTCTGACGAGAATCGTGAAAGTTAGTTGTGGCCAACTCAATAAAACAAAAAAATGGAATCTTTAGTAAAATTTGTACAAGACGAATTTATAACAAGAAACGAAAACCCAGAATTCTCAGCAGGAGATACTATTACAGTATTTTA
>CAZAIL010000004.1:0-33325 GCA_964485155.1 uncultured Flavobacterium sp. | reverse complement strand
TTTTGATACATGAGTTCAATATTATTTTTGAAGAAATAAGTATTAAATTTGAAGCATAACACGTTATATAAAAAATATCAGTTAAGTGCAAACTATAAAGTTTGTGCATTTCGGTCAAAAACGGACTGACCATCCAAAATAGGAGATGTGAAAGTTGAACCCGAAATAAAAAGAAAAAGTAAACCGAGTTACGAAAATCGAAAGAGTAGAAAAAAAATTTATTAACTATAACAAAAATCAATAATAATGTTGGAAAAATATTTTAAAAATGTGTGGACATTGGAATGGAAAGATGAGATATCTATATTCAGAAGAATTCTAATAATGTCAATTTTATTAAGTCCATTTTTATTACTACTTCTATATATAATTTTCGAATAAAATAACCTAGCTAAATGACCATTTTATAATAAACAAACCATAATCTTAAGATTATGGTTTGTTAGAAGTCATAAGTTTAATAGAAATTAATTACCCATCAATTAATTCATTAGTGTTAATTTCTGCTTGCGGTATTGGTAAAGTCATTGTCCCTGCTGGATCTGTGCTTAAAAGAATATCAACGGAAGGTTTAAACCCTGGATTTGAATTTGTGTTATGTATTAAAATAGTATTATTTAGAAAATAATCAAACCCTCGCCTTCTGCTGTTATGAGAATCTTCACCTTCTCCAATTAACTCAAAACGATATTCATTCATAATAGCTTTTCTAAAATCTTCTTTAGAACCAAAAAACCCAACTTGAGGAGTGATCCCAACTCTTGTTAAAACTTCTGTAACATAGCCTAATTGTTGTCCGTTTTGTAATTCGTTAGAGATTTCAGCTAACATTAGAAGTAAGTCAGCATATCTGTAAATAACTATATTTTGACTATTATATTGATTGCTATGCGCCTTGTCTTTTTCAGCAAATTTGAATAGAAAAGGATGGCTTGCTCTTACATTTCGACGAGTTGTTATGGCTGGATATGTGCGCACACGGTTTCCATTTCTTGCATTTGTATAATCATACATGTAGCTGGCATCAATTCTAGGGTCATTTGGATACATATCTCTATGAATCTCAAAAATATCTGCATGAACTCTAAACCATCCAAAATTTTGTGCTAATTTATAGTTGTTTGGCGTGTAATTTCTTCCCATTTGAGAATTAGTGGCATCTTGGCTGATTTGTAATTCAAAGATAGACTCCGAATTATTTTCATTAGAATCCGTAAATATGCTACTATAGTCAGCAACTAAAGAATATTGACCGTAAACTTTAATAGCTTCATCGTAAGCCATCTGCCAATAATTCATTTCTGTCAAAGATTCATCTCTTAATTCAGGATTAGTAGCTAATGTCATGTACAATTTTGCTAATAACATATTTGCAGCATATTGTTTTGGATATCCTGTTCCTCTTACCCCACTGATTAAGTTAGCAGCAGTTTGGGCGTCGCTAATTGCTTGAGCATATATTTCTTTTGAGGTTGATTTTGCTTTATTTAAATTGCTTTCATCTGCTAGTTCTATCCATAAAGGAATATCTGAAAAAAGACGCGTTAAATCAAAATAAGCCCAAGCTCTTACAAAATATGCTTGTCCAGCTATATCGTTAAAAAGTAATTCATCATTTGTTGTTGGGTTTTCAACTACTGTAATGTTTTTAATAGCTGCATTTGTTTGTGCAATAGCAGCATATAATCCCTTCCAATAAAATTCAGATGCTTGATCTTGAATTGGTTTCAGAGCCATTAGATTACCATTGTGAGGATTGTTAACATTATTACCTTGCCTATGAGTTATAAAGAGCCCTGAAAAACCATTAATGACCCAATAACGTCTTTCCATAGCGTCATAGGTTGTAAGTCTTTGATAAATTCCATCTAAAGCAGCAATTGCACTTTGTGGTGTGTCATACATTGTACTATCTAAGAATATAGGGTCTTCATCTAAGTTGCATGAACTAGATAAAAAACTAAAAATAATTACTATTATAAATTTTAAATTTTTCATGTGTTTCTGTTTTTTGTTTTTTATTTTTTTTGCAATTCAATAATTCTTAGAAATTAATATTTATCCCTAATAAGAAAGTACTGGCGTTTGGTGCACCATTCCAGTCTACACCATTAATAAGACCAGTATATAAGAAGCTTGAAACTTCTGGATTATATCCACTATAATTGGTCCAAGTTACTAAATTTTGACCTGCTATGTATACATTAAAACGTTCAAACCTCTTGCTTTTTTCTACTGGAATATCGTACCCAATTGTTATGTTATTTAATCTTAAAAAACTACCATCTTCGATAATACGGTCTGTAATTGCAATTGTTTGCTTGGGTATCGCTTCATACCCAATTCTTGGGGATAAGTTTGTTTGAGCATCTGGTCTCCATGCATTATAATAAGCATTAGGGCTAATATTGGTTTGTAAGCCTTCAGCATTGTTGAGTTTAATTAAATTCCCATTTGCTATATCATTCCCATAAACTCCATTAAAAAGAAAGTTTGCAGTAAACCCTTTTAATTTAAAATTTAGATTAAACCCATAAACAAAATCAGGGTTAGGGTTTCCTACAAATGTTCTATCTAAAATATCTATGACTCCATCTTCATTTTGATCAATAATTCTTACATCACCAGGCACAGCGCCATCAACAAGGTCTGTATCTTCTGTTTGATAGATCCCATCAGTTTCTAAACCATAAAAAAGTCCACTTTCTTCACCTTCAATAAATACATTGGCAGGAGTTCTAAAGTATTGACCTCTACTAATCTGATTACCAAGATAGAATGAACGTTGTTCTGCAACTCCATCAATGTAAAAATCCTTCAAAGGAATTCCAAGAGATTCTATTTTAGTTTTATTGAAAGCGATATTTCCTCCAATATTTATCTCAAAATCATCCGTAGAAACAGCAGCAATATTTAAAGCAATTTCAAGACCCTTGTTGGAAATAGAACCTCTATTAATAAGAATGTTTGCAAATCCTGAAGAAGTAGGAATTGGAGAGTTTTGTAATAAATCTTTGGTTGTTTTGTCATACATATCAACACTACCGGAGATTCTATTATTTTTAGTTTCAAAATCAACTCCTACATTTAATTGTTCAGTTGTCTCCCATGTTAATTGAGGGTTTGCAATGTTATTTAGTGCTAAAACAACACTTGTTCCATTACCCGGTGTACCATATAACTGACCGTTTATACCATAATCAGACAAAGTACCATAAGCCCTGATACCATGATTTCCTATTTGTCCCCAACCAGCTCTGAATTTCAAGTCTTCAAAAATATTTAAATTTTTGATAAAACTTTCATTTTCAAGCCTCCATGCTAATGCAAATGATGGGAAGAACCCATATCTATTTTCTGGCGCAAATTTAGAAACACCGTCTCTACGGAAAGATGCCGTAAGAATATATTTGTTATTGAACGTATAATTTAAACGCCCTAACATAGAAAAAATCTGTTGATCAGATTTTAAATAACGTAAAGGCTGAGTGATTACTGAAGCTAAAAAGGGCTGTTGTATGGTAAGCTCTGTAGTAACAAAATTTTCTACGGCATAAATGCTATTCTCTACATTTCTTACATCATAAGTAATACCTGCTGTTGCATTTATTCTATGCTTTCTATTAAAAGTCCTATTGAATCTTAAAAAATTATTTATTTGATAGGAAGAAGTATTTAAAGTTGATATCTGTAATGCTCCATTCGCATTTGCCCCTTGAAATGTTGTCAACCCATAAAAACGTCTTCTGTCTTTGGTTCTAATATTTCCACCTGCTTTTATTTGATAAGATAGTCCTTTAATCGGGAGCTTATAGGTAAGTCCTACAGAAGCGATGTAACGCTTTGCTTTGGAAACGTCTTCAAAGTCATTCACCCAAGAATATGGATTTGATGCCTCCAAATCTTCTCCTAAATCTTCAAACTCTTCAGTGATTACAGGTCTAAATAGGATAGCATTTCTAACAAAACTTTGGTTAGCTCCAATTAAGTCACCAGATTCAGCAAAATTTGTATTGGTAAAAGAAGCACTAACTCTAGCTTGTAATTTCAGTTTACTGCTAAGGTTTTGATTTAAATTAATTCTAATATCACCACTTTTAAGGCTTGAATTACTTACAATCCCTTCTTGATCATCAAAGCCTCCTGAAATATAATAATTACCATTATCACTTCCCCCAGAAGCTGAAAAGCCTACTTTAGTACTGAACCCTTGGCGGTAAAGATCATCTTGCCAGTTTAAAATTTCAGCTGGTGTATTTAAAACTGTAGGATTATTTGCAGCGTCGTATGTAATACCAAATACTTCTGAGCCTTCAATTTGAAATCTAGGATTAAGATCATTAGCTAAAGAAAATTCATTTTGATAGTTGGCATAGCCAATACCATCTAAAACATCATATTTTTTATTCATAGTTCTTATGGTGGTCGTAATAAATCCACTCATTTTTACTTTCCCTTTCTCACCTTTCTTGGTGGTGATTAAAACCACTCCATTTGCACCTCTAGATCCATAAATGGCAGTAGCTGAAGCGTCTTTTAATATTTGAATACTTTCAATGTCTCGAGGATTAATACCATTTAATCCATTTTGAATTTCTTGTCCAGAATTACCAACACCTCCAGCAGCTAGCACATCCTCGCCTGCAGAGGAAATAATAACACCATCAATAACGTATAGGGGTTCATTATTACCTCTTAAACTATTTGTCCCCCTAATTTTTACGCTAATACCAGATCCTGGTGAACCAGCATTTTGAGTTACTTGAACACCTGCTGCTCTTCCTTGTAGCATTTGATCTACAGAAAAAGATTGATTAGCAACATTGTCTTTTACTTTTACAGAGACTACAGATCCAGTAACATCCTTTTTAAGAACTGATCCATACCCAACTACAATAACTTCATCTAATTGTGTTGAATCTGGAGTCATTATCAAATCTATTGTTCCATTAGTTGAAACATCTACCTCTTCAGTTAAATATCCTAGATATGAAAAAACTAAAATTTGGGAACTCTCAGAGGGAATAGTGATCGTAAATTTACCATCAAAATCAGTTACTGCCCCAAGTTTTTCTGTGTTTTTTATTTGAATAGTCACACCGGGCAAGGTTAATCCCGTTTCGTCTTTTATGGTTCCAGTTATGGTTTTAGATTGTGAAAAGACCATCGTAGGTAAAAAAATTAATAAGAAAAGTATTCTTTTCATAACTTTAAGTTTTAAATTTTTTAATTTGGGTTCGTAGTTTGATTTGTTTTTTTGATACTGCAAAATAATGAATGAAAAATATTCTCATCAAATTTATAAGTTATTAGCTATATTTATTTATAATATTTGAGGAAAAAAGTATAATAATTGAAGCAATACAAATAGATAAAAAGAAGATTTATGTTCAAAATATTATCTTTATGGATAATTGAAAATATTATAAATGAGCTATGAACTACTGTAAAATTACATCCATTTTATTAGTCTGTTTTTTTTCTATTTTTCAACCTTTAGTTGGACAAGAAAATTCCAATGACTATAATTTTAATTCAATAGAAGATGGTTTTACACAAAGAGCAATCACCTCTATTATTAAAGATTCTGATGGATTTTTATGGATTTCTACCTACGGGGACGGATTATTCAGGTATAATGGTGTCGATTTCAAAAATTATAAGCAAGAAAGAACTATTAAAGAAAATTCTTTAAATAGTTCTATCGTCTATTCTATACTTCAAGATTCTCAAAAAGATATATGGATTGGCTCTCAAGTAGGTCTTAACTTCTACAATAAGAATATTGATAGATTTGAAACTATAAATCTTCAAAAAGAAGAAAAGGAATTAAAGTTTGCAATACATTCGATTGTAGAATATGATGAAAATACTTTACTTCTAGGAACTCATGAATTCGGATTATACAAGTTTGACAAAAAAAACCTTACTCATAAACTGATACCTTATAATACGAACAAACCAAAACTAAGCTTACTTATAAATGCTATTGTTAAATCCTCAAATGGTAGATTTTTAATCGGAACAAATCATGGTTTAATGACATTTGATCCATATAATGAAGTGCTACAACTAGCGAAATTCAATACTGTTAACGGATATGAAACTATTGACAAATCTATAGAATCTCTTCATGTTGCAAAAGACAACTCTATATGGATTGGTACATTTTCTTCTGGATTATTACGTATTCATCATAATAATAACGATATATATTCAATCGAAGAGTTTTCTATAAGTAAGAAAAGAATCTTGTCTTTGGCAGAAAAAACAAATGGAAATATTCTCTGTGGAACTGAAAATGATGGGCTTTTTGAAATAAATTATAAATCAAGAAACATAAAAAGCTACAAACAAGAAAAATTAAAACAAAACGGAATAAAATCAAACTCTATTTGGACCGTTTTTACTGATAATAAAGATAGGGTTTGGTTAGGCTATTACAATAACGGAATTGATTTACATGATGATAATTATAATAAGTTTAGCTCTATAAAAAGCCTCCCTTATGTATCGAATTCATTAAATTCAAGTTCAGTAACAGGTATTGCTAAAGACAGTGATGGCCGTTTTTGGATTAGTATGTTTGATGGAGGTGTTGATGTATATGATCCAAAAAATAAAAAATTCATAAATCTATATGATCAAAAAAACACCATTGCACGAGGATTAAATAGACTTGATATCCCTACAGTATTTATTGACAGTAAAGAGAATGTTTGGATAGGAACTTGGGACTCTGGATTGTTTTTTTTAAAACATAACAGTAAAAAATTTGTGAATATAAATACAACTAGTAACAAGAGCATATTTAAATCTAATAGAGTTATGAGTTTTGATGAAGACTCGAAAGGAACTATTTGGATAGGTACCTTTGGAAATGGGCTCTATTCTTATAACCCTAATTCAGAATCTTTCACACACCATGATTCTCTTGAATTTCAAAAATATTATACAAATACCAGTAGTATTAGAAAAGTATTAGTTGACCACAAAGATGCAGTTTGGATAGGCACAAGAAATGGGCTTTTTAAAATTGTAAAAGCTAAAACAAAAAAGTTTAAAGTTTATTCTACCAACGATTTAATGAATAACATTTTAAATTCAGAGATTGACGAATCTAAAAACTCCAGTATTGTTTTTAGTTTATTTGAAGACTCAAAAAATAATATTTGGATTGGGACACTTGGAAATGGGTTGGCAAAGTTCACTGCTAAAAATGATTCACTGATATGGTATAATTTAGATAATGGATTAATTCATGAAACCATATCTTCTATATCACAGGGGGCTAATGGTGCTCTTTGGATAGGAGGTAATAAAGGGCTATCTAAACTAGATATTGAAAAAAATACATTTACAGACTTTAATAAAAAAGATGGTTTACTTTCAAACAGCTTCAATTATAATGCTGCTTTTAGAGATATTGACAATGTTCTTTACTTCGGAAATTTAAAAGGAATTAATTATTTTAATCCAGATAAAATTATCTATAATCAAGAGAAACCAAGAGTTTATCTATCTCATTTTAAAATTTCTAATGAGGTAATCACACCTGAAACAAAAAACTCTCCATTAACCAATGTTATTTCAAAAACTAAAGAAATAGTCTTAGATTATTACCAGTCTAGCTTTACTTTTGAATATGTTGGAGTAAATTACACTAGGGGGAAAAACAATCAATATGCCTATTTTTTAGATGGTTTTGATGAAAATTGGAATTATGTAGAAACAACTAGAAGCGCTACTTATAAAAATGTTCCTCCAGGAGACTATACTTTTATAGTTAAAGCTTCAAACAATGATGGTGTTTGGAACAATATTCCAACATCCATAAATATTAAAATTCTTCCTGCATGGTGGGCAACTAGCCAAGCTATTATTTGTTATATCATATTAATACTTCTTCTTGTCTACATAATTTTTAAATATATTAATACACGGATAAAGGAAAAAAGAGAATTGTATACAGAAAGAAAAGAATACAAGCAGTTTGAAGCTCTCAATGCAAAAAAAATTCAATTTTTTACAAATATTTCACACGAATTTAGAACTCCTCTTACCCTAATTTTAACCCCATTAGAAGATATAATTGAAGAAGATACTTTAGACTTACCTCAAAGTATTAAAGAAAAACATAATATTATATATAAAAATGCAAAACGTCTTTCTAGACTTATTAATGAATTGATGGACTTTAGAAAATTACAATTTAATAAGATGTCTATTAACGCATCACAAATTAATATAGTGCCATTTATAGAGGAGGTAGTTGGTCATTTTGAAGAAGAGGCTTCATTAAAAAACATTCTCCTTTCTGTAGAATATGATCAATACGATTTGATTATCTGGTCTGATCCATCAATGCTTGAAAAAATCACATTCAATTTACTGTCTAATGCATTTAAAGCAACACCTGCCGAAGGCTTAATCACCATTCAAATAAATAATCCTTCTGATTTAATTCATCTTCCTCTAGTTCACGAAACTAATCCAGTGAAAGCTATCGAAATAATAATAAAAGATACCGGATTAGGTATAAAAAAAGAAAACCTTACCAAGGTTTTTGATCGTTTTTATCAAGCTAATGAAATGAATGAACAATATTATGGTGGAACTGGTATCGGTTTAGAATTGGTAAAAAGCTTTGTTGATTTACATAAAGGAAAAATAGTATTAACAAGTAAAGAAAATATTGGCACACAATTCAAAATTTACTTCCCTTTGGGTTATTCGCATTTAAAAGAAAATAATATCAATAAAGACCAAGAAAAGGCAATCAATCAATACTCTGATTCTCAAAATGAACATTTAAAAAACCATGGGTATAATAGTGAAGAGAATGAAAGTAAAAAAACGATTCTTATCGTAGAAGACAATATTGAATTAAGGACCTATGTGAAAAATGAATTGAAAAATGAATATATTATTAAGGAAGCTGAAAACGGATTGGAAGGTATAGAAAAAGCAACTAAATATATTCCAGATATCATTATTACAGATGTTATGATGCCAATAATGGATGGTTTTGAGCTTTGTGAGCGTATAAAAAATGATTTAAAAACTAGTCATATCCCTATATTAATGGTTACAGCTAAAGGAATGCAAATTGACAAAGTTAAAGGGATCGATTCTGGTGCAGATGTCTATCTAAACAAACCTTTTAATATGAAGATTTTACGATCACATTTAAATCAGTTAATTACCAGTAGACAACTATTATTTGACAAATATTTCAATACCTTAAGTACAACCGTTGATTCTAATAAGACCACTTCGTTAGACAAAGAATTTATGAGAAGTGTTTTGTCGCATATAAATGAAAATATAAATGATGAAAAGTTAAATGTAGAACACTTAGCCGGTGAATTATTTTTAAGTAGAAGTAAATTATATAGAAAAATCAAAGCGTTAACTGGTGATACTGCAAACGAATTTATTAGAAAAGTTCGTTTAGAAAAAGCAAAACAACTTATTAGTGAAACAGAACACACAATAAGTGAAGTTTGTTATAAAGTTGGTTTTTCGTCTCCCTCTTATTTTACAAAATGTTTTAAAAATTATTTTGGGATACTCCCTACCGAAGTTCGAGAATCTATAGTTCTTCCAAAATCAAAGTCAGATACTAGAATAGAGAAAGTAAAAGAAGAATGAAAAGGCTGTAAAATTAAGAATATTATGGGCTGAAAAAATTGTCAATTTTTTTTATGGTATATTCCTATCGATCAATTTTAAAAATGTTTTTTTTTGATAAAAAATACTGGATTTAAGAGCTAACTTTTACTACTTTATTGTCTTTTAATTGATATTCATCTTTACTCTCTATACATAGAGCAATCCCCTTATCATTGAAGTCTAACCTGTGACCGTATTCACTAATCCATCCTATTTGCATAGATGGGTTTCCAATAACTAATGCATAGGGTAATACTTCTTTTACGACTACCGCACCAGCTCCTATAAAAGCATATTCTCCAATGTCATTCCCGCAAACAATGGTAGCATTTGCTCCTATACTTGCACCTTTTTTCACCAATGTACTTATATACTTTCCTCTTCTTTTTATGGCGCTTCTTGGGTTTATTATATTGGTAAAAACCATTGATGGACCCAGAAATACATCATCTTCACAAATAACTCCTGTATAAATAGAAACATTATTTTGTACTTTCACATTATTACCCAGCACAACCTCTGGTGATACAACAACATTCTGACCAAGATTGCAATTATCTCCAATAACACAATTAGACATGATGTGGCTAAAGTGCCAGATACTTGTTCCATCACCAATTTTGCAGTTCTTATCTATTACAGATGTTTCATGTGCAAAGAAAGATTTCATATTCTAAAGATGTTTTTAATTATAATTCGAAAATACAATTTATTATTGAAATCTTAAATAGAGAGACTATAATCAAAAACAACAACCCTAAGATTGCTTTTTTTTAGTTTGTATATGATTGAGGAGATTATAATTGTCTTACAATCATTATACCATTGGCATTTGTACAAAGTCCTGGTGAAGCAACTCCACCCCAATCAAAATTGAAATTCATTACATATGGTGAATAACCAACTTTTGTTGAAGTCCAGTAGGTTAAAGACTCATTAAAGTCCCCTTTTTCTTCTAAATGAACATTATCATAAATAGCCTGCATAGAATCTCTACTAGGAATAAACCAATCATCAAAGTTTCTATATTCTAAATCTAAGACTGTTTTAAAAGCATAATCGCCTACATGTTCTAATCCATTAACAGAATTGTCATTTGCGTTTCCATTAACAATTTGTTGTGTGTTTTCTTGTCCAGTACCTATTGCTGAATCGGTATCTAAATCAAATATATCTCCCCAAGCTATAATTCCAAACTCAGAATAATCCGATGCAACTAAAGTTGTTCCATCAATCTGATTGATATGAAATATAAAACCACCACCATATTCTAAACCATAAAGAGAGTCAATGCCTGTTTCTGTTACAATATTTAAAACTGGAACACCATTTTCTAAGTTTTGAACAACTGATAATTCAGAATTATAAATTGTTATATCAATAGGGTCATCGTTTGAACAACTGATAAGCAATAATGCTATAAACGAGCAAAAAAATATTTTTTTCATATTATATGTATTTGATTAACATCAAACTAAATTACAAAAAGTATACCAAAATAAATTTTTAGCTTAAAAAAAAAGGAAAGTTTAAAATTCTATTATAGTATAGGTAAGATAATTAAGCTGCCTCTATTCTCATTGGAAGTGTATATTTAACTCCTACCGCTTTTCCTCTTTGCCTTCCTGGTTTCATTTTTGGAAACAACTTAATTATTCTGATAGCTTCTTTCTGTAGTTTTGGATGTGGGGCTTTTGCTCTAATCCCTTCGATAACAACTTGTCTATCTATTTTGGAGAGCATAATTATTCTTTTCTTTACGGGTACAAGACCTAAATAATTTGGCAAATCAGCATTAAATTTAAGTTGAAAATGTTTTTATATTTTCTTATTAAAGCATGATTTTAATTCATTTTTATTTCCTTTGCTACCTGGAAATCCCGGTACGTCTTCATTAATTGAAAAAGGGACATCTTCAATTACATCTTGGTTCATCGATATTCCTTGTAAAACTTCATATTATCGAAACGACTTTTTTTCAATGACTAAGCAGCAAAAAAACAGTGATAAAACTTAGCCTAGTTGTATGGAAATATTGCTGTAGTTGTCTAAAATAATTTTTGAGTTCTTCTTATTTTCCAAACCTCCCTTTATTTTAACACATGATACAAATAGTGTACTAACAAAAAAATCCCAGCTTGTAGGCTAGGATTTTAAAAAAATTGTTAGTTGAAAATTATTCTACATCAATTCTCATTGGAAGTGTATATTTAACTCCTACTGCTTTTCCTCTTTGCCTTCCTGGTTTCATTTTTGGAAGTAACTTAATTATTCTGATGGCTTCTTTCTGTAATTTTGGGTGTGGAGCTTTTGCTCTAATCCCTACGATATCACCTTGTCTATCTATTTTGAAAAGCATAATTATTCTTTTCTTTCCGGGTGCAAGACCCAAATCGTTTGGCAAATCAGCATTAAATTTACGTTGAAAATGTTTTTGCATTTTCTTATTAAAACATGATTTTAATTCTTTTTTATTTCCTTTGCAACCTGGAAATACCGGAACGTCTTCAATAATTGTAAAAGGGACGTCTTCAATAACTTCTTCAGCTTCTTCTACTTCTTCTATTTCTTCTACTTCAACTGCCTCACTTTCATCTGTTTCTGTAGATTCTATAACTGTTTCTTCAACTTCTTTTTCATCTTCAACAACTTCAATTTTTTCTGGAGTTGGTGGTGGTGGAGTTTTTGGAATCTCCGGCTCAATACGTTCTGTAATTGGAATTTCTTCTTCCATATCAGCGTTCATAGATACATCTCCTAAATCACCAAATTGGCGATCAAATGTTTTTTTCTCAATAGCTACATACGTAACAAAAAGTGCTAAAACCAAGCCTAATTGCATAAACAATTTGCTGTAGTTTTCGAGGTTTGATTTTGGGTTTTTTTTGATTTCCATTACTGAAAGTTTTTATAGTTCGCTAATTTAGCTAAATTATTATTTTATTTACAAGATTTAACATTAAAAGAGTTGAATTTTTTTTTCAAAGAAATGAAATATTAAAACTGCTAGTCCAATACCAACACTATTTGCCAGAATATCTAAATAACTAGTTGTTCTGTAGGATGTAATTGTTCCTTGAAGTATTTCAATAACTATGCCGAAAATTAAACAACCTAAAATTAGGTATTTTATATGTTTTTGAAATTTTTCATTTTTTAAAAAGGCGTATGACCATGAAAACATTAAAAAAAAATACGCAATAAAATGATACGTCTTATCTGATACTGATATTGATTTTAGCGTAATTAAATCTGGCTTTACAAGGCTGCCAATAGCGATAGATACAGTGATGAATATGGCTATGAATATAGCATTATCCTTCAATAATTTTTTTATAGTTTTGAGCATCTAATAAGTCTACTAATTGTGAATCATCTGAAATTGAAATTTTAATCATCCATCCTTTTTCATATGGATCTTCATTAACAATCTCAGGCTCATCTTCTAAAGATTCATTAAACTCAATGACTTCACCTGACAATGGCATAAATAAATCTGACACTGTTTTTACAGCTTCTACAGAACCAAAGACTTCGTCTTTTTCTAATGTATCATTTAGTGTATCTACATCTACATAAACAATGTCTCCTAGTTCTCCTTGAGCAAAATTAGTGATTCCAATGGTGGCTATATCTCCTTCAATTTTAACCCACTCATGGTCTTTTGTGTATTTTAAATCTGTTGGAATATTCATATTAAATATTTTTATTTGTTTCCTCCTAAGTTATAAATAAAGTTAAATCCTGCGTTTATAGACTGTCTTGGAAATGTTGTTGAAATAGCATATCTAGACGTTTGATGATTGTAATAAAACGAAGCTGTTAAATTACTATTTAATCTATAATCTGCAGTTAGTTTTAATGAAAATAATTTTTGACCACCACTTATCTGATCGTTATCTGAATTTACAGATCTAACCAAGGTTAGATTATCTCTCAATGAAACGTCTGCTCTTACATTTATATCTCCTTTCAATGTTTGTTTTTTACCTGTAAAAGAGGTCTTCACCTTTACATCTTTAAAGACATAGCCAAATCCAAAAACATACTCTGTTCCTTTAATATCGGTTAGTGTGCTGTTATTAAAATTCATGGTAAGCGTTCTATCTCTCTTTAGCTCGCCTCGCATAGAAAATGAATTCTTCATTTTCATATCTACTCTAATAAGTGGTGAAAATTCATCTACCAATGTTGCTGATGAAACTAGTTTGCTAGGCTCAAAATCACCTGCTATATTAGTAACTGTTGGATCATTAGAATCAAACTGAAGGTTGTTTGTAAAGCTAGAAACTGTGTAGGATGATTTATATCCATGAGCAACACTAAAACTGCTAAAATTATTTTTAAACCATTTCAACTTCATAAATCCAGTGTAGCGAAGATTCCATGATGGAATAGGTATATTTCTAAAAATACCTAAGTTCACTTTTTCCGCATCTTTACCAGAATAGGCAGATAGAAAGGCGGGCAGTAAAACATCTTGACTGCTGCTGCCATAGCCAACAACTGTTCCATTTTCTGAATCTATATTGTTTGGGTCATCAAGATTAATCCCAGCTTGCTCTCCTAATCTTCTTGAAATAGCAATTCTATTTGTTCTTAACTGCTGAAATAATTGATCCCCATCTTTAAAAGCAGTTGAAAACATAGAATAACTAGTACTAAAATTTCCTGTTATAAATGCAGGTATTATTTCATCTATAAAACCATTTCCACTAGGATCATTCGAATCTACCCTAATGTCTAGTTGTTGTGCCAAACTTCTGGTTTTAATTTTATTTCCAGTTATTTCAATATTTAAATCCTTAATTGGTTTTAAAGAAAAATTATAATCTAGTTTATCAAAGTGTGTTCTTGTATAGGTTTTATCGTAATAATCTTCTCCATCTAACCTTGGTGCAACTAACCAACCGTTTTCTAATGCTGTATTTCTAATGTCTACCTGACTTCCAAAAACAAAGCCCAAAGATGGTGCTAAACCTCCACCAAAATTATTTCTACCTAAAAATCCGACTTCTGGTTCATATCCTGGTAATAATTGCCCGTTATTTTCAGTATAGCTTATTTTTCCTGTTTTTACAGAGGTTATTAAATCATAGAAGCCTTTTATAACTTTTCTTCCTAAAGGTTGTTTTTTTCTTTTACGAACAGAAACTTGACTGGGGGTTTGAAGCTTTCCATCAGGAGATGTAACTTTTTTTGTTCTGTTTTTTTTCTTTAAAAACAGATTTTCAAATTTTGTGTCCTTATAAAGTTTTGCGAAATTTAATGATCCAGTTATGTTATGTGTATTTGCATTTTGGATTAAATTCCCAACTCTTTCTACAATTGATGGGTCTTGAGAGGTAGCTCTCCAATCAAAATCTGCAGTGTAAGCATAATCTACTCCTATAAAACCTAAATATGGGATTTTATTGATTGGAATTTTATACGTTGAATTCAATTTTTGATTGTATTGAGTAGGTCTTCCTAAATTAAAGAAATTGGTAAAAATCTCTAAATCATCTCCATTCCCAAAAGCATCATACATATAACTATTGGTTGCGTTAAAATTAACTGCTAATGATTTTGTGAAATTAAAAGCAAGTGCATAATCCCAATCAAATAAAAATCTTCTTTGTTTTAATGTTGGCTGTGCGCTTAGTCCTTCAACCAAGTTCCTAGATCGCTGTTCATTAAAACTTCTATTTATTCTAGAATTAATAGCTAAGCTTGATGGAACTGGATTAAAATTAATATCTCTTATTAACTGTAAATATTTACTTTTAAATAATTCTTTTTTCTTAAAAGGTTCCAAAAATTTTGACTTAAAAGTAAAGTTGTAAGATGCTGCAGCTGATACTTTTTGATTTACAGCTCTTTCAATATTATAATCTCTATGAGACTCCTCATTGAAAGAATAGGATACAGATACATTTTCTACATCGTAAAATTTAGGTTTTTTAGATGATTCTGGGTTTCTGTTTTTTCTTACATTAATAAAACTTATGCTTGATCGCTTTGTGTAATTTCTAGAAACGTCTGTTCCTCTTGGGAGAGTTGAAGGCAAGTTGGCTGCTTCAACATCTACAAGTTCTATATCTTGATATTGAGGATCAAATTTGGGGTCTATAAATTGTTCCCCAATGCTGTAATTCATTGGTAACTCTATGCCCCATTTCTTTGGCATCATTTTACCTAAATTAATACTTGTTGAAATATCATATTCTTTCGTTTCATCCAATGATCGTTGACTTACTCTATCTTCTACATTTCCAAATCCAACAGTTTGCATTCTACCTGTCATAGATACATTTGCAACATCGGCAAAATTAGCATCTGCACTTACTACAGCTGCCCAACCACCATCATTATCAAATCCAGAAGAGCGAAGTTCATTAAACCAGATTTCTGCACTTTTTTCTATAGGACTATTATTCCTTAAACCTAACATAATAGTTCTAATCTGGGCTAATGTAGGATTTCCCTTTACTCTAAGAACTAGTTCTCCAGAGTCTAATTCTGGTGCAGTAAACAATTCGTTAATTGGTGCGTTTACCTTATCTCTTGCTAATTTAATTTTCCCTAATTGTTCTAGTAATGCATCTAAATTATTGGCTTCTGGCCAAACATCTAAGGGAGCTAAACTTCCATTAGGTGACATTTTAAGAGGAACTTCTAGCTGATAAAAATTATCATTTAAATCAGTTCCTAGCCTAATAATTGCTGATAACTCATCATCATCAACACTTCCTATAATTGTTGACTCAGCATGTAAAAACATTTTTAACTCTTTATATCGACGTAAGTCAACACTTATGTTTTTATAAATAGCTCTAATCTTATTTTGAGGTAAGTTCGTTACTTTTAGTGTAACAGATTGTTCATTTTGTTGCTGAACAGTAGTACTTCCTTGTAATCGTTCTCTTTCAATTCCTGGGGGCAATACATACCTGCCTTCATTTTGCTCTATGTTAACAACCCCAACTTCAAAATCATTTAATTCTTCCTGAGTTAATGCTTGATTAGGACTTACTACTGGGTCTAAAGTTCTTGTATATCGTCTCCAATCCCCTCTTACTAAATCTAATTCTCCAAAACGAAGAATTACTGGCATTCTAAAATTGGTCATAAACATTCTAATAAAACGAATGCTATTAAAATCTGTTATGTTGTTAACAGGAGTACCACTGCGAATTGGAATCCTAAATTGGTACCATGTAACAGTTTGACTTTGTCCATTTTTGAGAGTTACCGTTTTATCTTTTTGATCAACAATAAAATTTTGTCCAACCACTAAGTCTGTGCTATTTAGTGAAACTTTATATTCAAAATAGCTTTCAACTGTATTCATCGTTTGATCTTTATTGATATCTTCAACATCTGGATATGTTGTTGATGAAGTTGGAAAAGATTCTGAAGATTGATTTAATGTGGGTGAATTTCCTTGTGTATTGTTAAATAGTTTGTATCTCGAAATTATAGAAGCGTCTGTAGTATCATAATCACCTCCCCTGTAATAGCTGTAATTATCTGATGCAGGATCATCTAACCCTGCCAATGCAGGAAATTTTATTCTTTCTTCTTCATCTGTTAATCCATCTAGTCCAATATCTTGTCTAGTTCTAGAGGCATCTTGTTCGTCAAAAGCATAAATAATTGAAGGATTCGTAGGTACTTTTCCCCAAATTGTTGAAGTTGTATTGGTCGTTAAATCGTCTATTGGCAAGCCATTCTCATACATTTTTCGATTATCTTTTAGGATATCTTCAGAAATATTTCCTAAATTGATGTATAAATCTCCAATCTGATTCTGAAGATCTTGAGGGTTTATATCAGTTGGTAGGCCTTCCGCATTGGTTATTGAATAATTTTTATAGGGGTCCATCATCCAGAACTGAATATACTCTACGTTTGCTTGTTCAAAGTTATTGGTAGTTAAAGGACGCATAATTCCTCCCCAACGAGCTTCTGGGTTTTCAAGTGTTGATGGATTTGTTATGTCTGTTGGCTCTTCAAAATTATAGGGTCCACGTTCCTCAGGAAAATAAGCTAAGTCTAATGTTCTTACAAGGGTTTGCTGAGTAACATCTAATTCTTGATTTGGAAATAATTCGTCAAAATTAATCTGTCTTGTTTCTGCTCTGGAGAGTGCGTCTGCATCTATGTTTTCAGGAGTATCTCCAGCACCATAAAAAATAGGATCTATCGTGTACCAAGCCAATCTAGCTCTTTGATAATTGTAACTTGTATTATTACTTAGATTTCCATTAAAATTTGGAAATGAGGGTGTATCTGGTGTACTAGCAGTAAACCATTGCAATGGCGTTAATAGACTAATAGGGATTTGAGAAGCCTCAAAGTCATCTATATATGCTGTAGCAGCACCATCAACATCAATTCCTCTGGGTGATCCAGGAATTAAATATGCCATATCTGCTCTAAGAGATAAATTTGATGTTACATCAGTATCTACAAAAGGCAACTTATTTGCTAATTTAGTAAATAGAGGCATTTCTGATGAGAAATCTATATTCATTCCCAACATGGTATTATTAATTGGCTCACCTCCAAAATTTACTTTTGGTGTTAAAGGTCTTTCGTTTACATTTAAAATAGTTGCTCCTAAAATAAAGTTTTCATTGAAGTTGTGTTCAACATCAACACCCATAAAAGTTTTTCTTTGCTGATTAAATACAGCATTATTTTCTGTTGAGACCTGAATAGGAATACCTGATGACTCTAGGCCTGGATCTAAAATCTGAACTCGTCCTGCCATATAATCTACTACATAGTCAATTCCTTCAACCAACTGTCTTCCTCCAGCAGTTACAGTAACAGAACCTCTTGGAACATTGTAGGCATTTAATGGAATTCCCCCACTATTTTCAGATTTAAAATATCCTTTTAATAAAAATTTGTCTTTATTCTGATAATTGTTTTTTACATTAATTTTAGTATCTAAATATAGTTCATCAAATACATATAAATCAACATCTGATGTGTCATTTAGAGAAGATTCTAATCCATTCCCAAAAGGTTGTGCTTGTGGGAAAAAAACATATCCATTTTGAGAATTAATCGTAATTCCTTCAACATAATCGAAATACCCATCAGCAGTTTGAAACTGTGTTTGGTCAAGCCTGTCAAGGTTAAATACTTGTAAAAGAGGTTTAGTAGCTATGTCTGTACTTTGAGCATTTTGTAATGTATTTGATGGTATTCCTGTTTCATCATCTCTATATTGAATCTCAAAACGAAAACCATCAGGTGTTAATGGAGATGCGCCAAGAGCATACACATTTTTCATCATCAAATTCCAAGTAGGAAAGGCTTTTTCTACACCTGCTATCGTTCTTTTTGTTGTTAAAATCTCACTTCTTAACAACTTCACTGCTAAATTTTCAGGAGACAAAATTCCATCATTTGAAAACTCTCCAACTTTAAAAGAGGTTTTTCCATTGGAAGCACCCACAACAGTGTATTCATATGCAACTGCTAAAACTTCACCATCATTTAATCTTCTATTTAATGAAATAAATCCTAATTGAGAATTGAGAGTATATTCATTTGGTTGTAATTTTCTTGCGTTTTGCAACAAGCTGTAATCAGACCCTTGACGCATCCCGTAAGTTCCGGAAAGGTAATCATCAACCGTTGCTATATCTCTTATTTGCGAATTAGATAAAGCATCAGAAATATTATTAGATTCGTTGGTGGGCAATGCGACGCCATTTACATTAGGGGCTGATAATAAAGGTGTTACTAATCCATTTACACTAACATAGTTTTCTGATATTGGTTCTGCAATATCTGCTAAAGCAACAATACTCCTAAAATCTTCTACGGAAGCATTTCTATTGGTTATCCAAATTTCAATTCTTGTAATATTTACCGGACTACTGATCAGCGGATAATTTTTTAATGATTTAGCGTAATTTTCTCTAAAATATTGTGATAAGAAAAAGTGTCTATCGTTATCATAATCTGTAGCTCTTAACTCAAACTCTTGAATAGAAGCACCTCCTTCTGCAGTAACAGATTTACTTTCAGAGTTTTGTTGAGAAAAAACTGCTGTAATATTTGTTTTCCCAAATTGAAGTTTTGTCTTTAATCCAAACAAACTTTGCGCCCCATTAATTAGAGAGTTTTTTATTGGCATTGAAATATTTCCTGCTTCAATTCCTTGTATAATTCCATCCTCATTATATTTTACATCGGAAAGTGAAGAAGGTATTCCGGCATCAGCTAATGTTGGAGGTATGAATTCTAACCTTATTAAATTTTGAAAATCAAAGGTAGATTGTGTATCGTAATTGGCTGTTAACTTTAACCTTTTCCCTACTTGGGCTTGAATTCCTGCATTTATTTGTTGATCAAAATCAAAAGTAAAGCTACTTCTATTTTGTTCTGATAATTGAGGGTTTTCCGTATTTTGATAAATAAACCCTAGTTTTAAATTGATGTTCCCTGTTGGGGTAATTATTATTTCATTCCCTCCAAAAATAGTTTTAAAAAGCTTAGAATTTACGTAATAAGAGGGTAACATATCTTTTTTATCTGATGTGTTTTTACTGTTATCTGCTGCAACTTTACTTTTAAAGTACTCCAACATATCTCTTCTTAATCGATATTTTTCATACTCCTCAGGAGTCATGAAAATGGGAGTTTTAATATAATAATCACCAACTTTTTCTACGAAAATATATTTATTGAGAACTTTGTCATATATCACTTCTATTTCAGAAGGATAATTTAACAACATATTACCAGTTTGTGAATGATTGAAATTATATTTTAACCCTGTTGAATCTTTCTTTACAAGAACAGAGTCTTTGTTTTTTGGGGCTGTTTGCGCTGATAATGTATTCGCTAAACCAGCAAAAAATAAAAAATATACAATGTGTTTTTGAAGCTGATTCAATTGATTATAAATTCTTTAGTGCTTTTTTAATTAACAGTTCTACTGTTTCATTTGGAGAGTCTTTAAGAATTACAGCAATTACTTTTTCAGATTGCTTTCTATTAAACCCTAAAACTTCTAATGCAGATAACGCTTCTTCTTTGTTAGTATTGTTTATGTTAAGAGAAACTTCGTCAATATTAAATGTTTTTAAAATTTTATCTTTTAAATCTACAATAACACGTTGTGCTGTCTTTGCTCCAATACCTTTCACAGATTGTATTAAAGTCACATTCTCTGTAGCTATTGCATTTTGAACCTCTTCTGAGCTCATTGATGATAACATAGTTCTGGCAATACTTGGCCCAACTCCAGATACAGAAATCAGTAATTTAAATACTTCTCTTTCTGTCTTACTAATAAACCCATATAGGGTATGAGCATCTTCCCTTACAGATAGATGTGCAAATAACCTTACATTTTCGTCGTCTGGCAACGCTGAAAAAGTTTGTAATGAAATATGTAATAAATAACCAACTCCAGAACAATCTACGACTACGTATGTTGGATTTTTTTCTACAAGTCTTCCCCTTATCTGTGTTATCATATTCTTGTTTCTTCTTCGAATGTAATAAATTATTTTTTTCTATCGTTGTTTTTGTTGAGCATCTACAACTGCAACCGCTGCCATATTAACCATTTCATCGACACTTGCTCCTAGCTGTATGATATGTACAGGTTTCTTAAACCCTAAAATAATAGGGCCAATAGATTCAGAGCCATCAATTTGTTTCAACAATTTATAGGTAATATTTGCAGATTCTAAATTAGGAAAAATCAACACATTTACTTTTTTCCCATTTAATTTTGAAAAAGGAAATTCCTTCGCTAGCATTTCAGCATTTAATGCAAAATCTGCTTGTAATTCACCATCTATGTTAACATCTGGGAAATGTCTGTGAATATAAGAAACTGCATCTTGTATTTTTCTAGAACTATCAGAGTTTGAAGAACCAAAATTAGAAAAAGATAACATTGCAATATTTGGTTTCATTCCAAACATTTTTGCAATCTTATACGTCATCTGAGATATTTTTGCCAAATCTTTTGCTGTTGGATTGATGTTTATAGTGGTATCAGCCAAAAACAATGGTCCTTGTTTAGTTAACATTAAATTGGTAGCTGCAATTCTTGAAACTCCTTTGTCTTTTCCTATCAACTCAATCATGGGTTTTACAACCGTTGGATAGGGTCTAGAATATCCAGTTATCAAAGCATCTGCTTCACCTTCATTTACCATCATTGCTGCAAAGTAATTTCGCTCTCGCATTAACTTTTTTGCTTGATGTAAGCTAATCCCTTTACGTTGTCTAGTTTCCCAATATTTGGTGGCAAAATAATCTCTACGTTCTGATTCTTCGTCTGTTTTAGGATCATAAATTGGAACCTCTGCTGTAAAACCTAGCTCTTCTTTTAAAGCTAAAATAACGTCTTTCCTGCCTAATAAAATTGGTTTTCCAATCTTTTCCTCGTGTACTCTTTGTGCAGCTTTCAAAACGTCTAAGTGATCTGCTTCTGCAAAAACAATACTCTTAGGGCTTCTTTTGGCTCTGTTGTGTAAAAGCCTAATTTCTTTACTTCCAATACCTGATCTGTCCATTAATTGGTCTCTATATTTATCCCAATCTTCAATAGGCTCCAGAGCAACACCAGAATCAATAGCTGCTTTTGCTATAGCCGGTGGAATTTCATAAATTAATCTTGGATCAAATGGTTTTGGAATAATATATTCTTTTCCAAAAGACAAGCTTACTTCGTCATAGACAATGTTTACTTGTTCTGGTACAGATTGTTTGGCTAAATCTGCTAATGCATTTACAGCAGCCATTTTCATTTCTTCATTAATTTTAGTAGCTCTAACATCTAGAGCACCTCTAAAAATAAAAGGGAAACCTAATACATTGTTTACTTGATTAGGATGATCTGATCTTCCAGTGGCCATAATAATATCATCTCTTGTCGCACAAGCAACATCATATGAAATCTCAGGGACTGGATTTGCCATGGCAAATACTATCGGATCTTTTGTCATTGAAAGCAACATTTGTGGCGTTACTACATTTCCTTTAGATAAGCCAATAAATATATCTGCATTTTGCATGGCTTCTTCTAAAGTGTTGATATCTTTTGATGTAGCAAACTGTTGTTTTTGAGGCGTTAGATTATCTCTATCTTTTCTGATAACTCCTTTGCTATCACACATAACAATATTCTCATTCTTTGCCCCTAATCTTAGATACAATCGAGTACAAGATATTGCCGCTGCTCCAGCTCCGTTTACAACTATCTGAACTTTAGAAATATCTTTTTGAGTAATTTCTATGGCATTTTTAAGCGCTGCCGCAGAAATTATAGCTGTACCGTGCTGATCATCATGCATCACAGGAATGTCTAATTCTTCTATGAGCCTTCTTTCAATTTCAAAAGCTTCAGGAGCTTTAATATCTTCTAGGTTAATTCCACCAAAAGTAGGTGATATTGCCTTTACTGTTTCTACAAACTTATCTACATCTGTAGCATCTATTTCTATATCAAAAACATCTATGTCTGCAAATATTTTAAATAATAAGCCTTTTCCTTCCATTACAGGCTTTGAGGCCAAAGGACCAATATCTCCCAATCCTAAAACAGCTGTCCCATTTGTAATAACTGCTACTAAGTTTCCCTTAGCGGTATACTTATATGCGTTATTCTTATCTTTTGCAATTTCTAAGCAAGGTTCTGCAACTCCTGGAGAATACGCCAAAGCCAAATCATGTTGGGTAGCATATTTTTTAGTAGGTACAACCTCTATTTTTCCTGGTTTTGGCTTTGCATGGTATAACAAAGCTTCATGCCTTTTTCTAGAATCACTCATCTAATCATTTTTTATTTGAGACTTACAAATATAGCCTTTATCAAAGAAAAGAGGTCTATAGAATATTAAGACTTTATTGTATCTTGTTTAACAAAAATTATAGTTCTTGATACAATGGTATCCTATATGTTTGCTGTTATAAAACCAATAGATTTTGATATGAAAAAAATCACTCTATATACGCTCTTATTGTGTTGCTTTTCATCTTTTGCTCAGATTACTGGAAGAATTACAGATACAAAACAAAATCCGCTCTCTTTTGTAAGTGTTTATCTAGATAAAACAGTAGCTGGAACTATCTCTAATGACAATGGAAATTATGAGTTAAATATTAAAAAAACTGGTGACTATAGTGTTGTTTTTCAATTTTTAGGATATAAAACTATCAAAAAATCAGTTTCTATTGCTAGTTTCCCTTTTCAGTTAAATGTTATTTTAGAAGATGAAAAAATAATTTTAGATGAAATTTCTATTTCAACAAAAGACAATCCTGCCAATAAAATTATTAGAAGTGTCATTAATAGTAAAGATAAAAATACAGACAAGTTAGCAAACTATACTGCTAGTTTTTATTCTCGAGGATTGTCAAAGATTAAAGATGCTCCAGATAAAATTTTAGGACAAGGTTTAGGTGACTTTGGTGGTGGATTGGACTCTACAAGAAGTGGAATTATTTATCTTTCAGAAACTATTTCTGAAATTGCGTATCAAAAAAGACCAAAAAAATTTAAAGAAAAAATTACTGCTTCTAAAAGAAGTGGTAAAGATAACGGAGTGAGTTTTAATAGAGCAGAAGACGCAAATTTTAATTTTTATGATAATAATATTCAGTTTGCTACTGATTTAGTTTCACCAATTTCTTCAAATGCCTTTGGTTATTATCGTTTTAAATTAGAAGGAACTTTTTATGATAAAAACGGAAAACTCATCAACAAAATAAAAGTTATTCCCAAGCGTAAAAATGATCGTGTTTTTAACGGCTATATTTATATTGTAGAAGACGATTGGGCATTGTATGGGGTGGATGTTTCGGTTACTGGGGCGCAAATAAATATCCCGGCTTTAGATACATTAACACTAAAACAAGATCTTAATTATTCTGAAGAAAATGATTCTTGGGTATTAATAAGTCAATCTATAGCATTTAAAGTCGACTTCTTTGGCTTCAAAGTCGATGGAAAATTTTCATATGTATACTCTAATTATAACTTTACACCAGATTTTACAAAAAATACATTTTCAAACGAAGTCTTAACTTTTGCTAAAGAGGCAACAAAAAAAGACTCTTTATATTGGAATGATATACGGCCAGTTCCGTTAACAAGAGAAGAAGGGAGAGATTATATTTTAAAGGATAGTATAAAAGTAGTTAGAAAGTCTAAAAAATATTTAGATTCTGTTGATGTAAAACGAAATAAATTTAACTTACTATCTCCTATTACTGGTTATACGTATAGTAATTCATATAAGAAATGGTCCGTCTCTTTTAATTCTCCTCTGGGAAGTTTAGCCTATAACACTGTTAAAGGATGGAATGCATCTACAGGTGTTAGATATTTTAAACGCTTAAATGATAAAGGAAAATGGATTAATACCGGTGTTACTCTAAATTATGGCATCTCAGAAAAGAAAATCCGGCCTGTGTTTTTTCTTACTAAAAAATGGAATAATCTAGAGAGACCAAGGTTTTCTATTTCTGGCGGAATTACGACTCCTCAATTTAATAACAGAAACCCCATATCTAGGCTTAATAATACAGTCTATTCTTTAGTTAGAAAAGAAAACTACTTAAAAATATACGAACAAACATTTGGTAAAATTGAGTATTCTCAAGAAGTAACCAACGGTTTTTCTATGTCTGGCTCTCTAGAATACGCCAATAGAAAACCGTTATTTATTAATACAGACTATGTTACTGTAGGAAGAAATATTGCATTTCAATCTAACAATCCTTTAGATCCTACAGATTTTACAGCTCCATTTGTACAACATAATATAGCCAGCTTAAACATTAGCGTAAATATTGTTTTTGATCAAAAATACTTATCATATCCAGACAGAAAATTTGCAATTGGTAACTCTAAATACCCAGCTGTATCCATTAACTATCGTAAAAATTTCGGAGCAAGTTCTAGTGAGTTTAATTCTGATTTATTTACTGCCAATGTTCGCCAATTTGTTTCTTTAGGAAACTTTGGTAATTTTAGATACAATGTGCGTTCTGGAATTTTCTTACAACAGAAAGACATTCCGTTTATGGATTATTTACATGCTAACGGAAATCAAGTAAAATTAGCTCCCTCTAACAAAATGACTAGCTTTGGATTGCTAGATTACTACCAATTTAGCACCAACGGTAAATATGCTGAAGCTCATCTAGAACAAAACTTTAAAGGTTTTTTATTAGGTAAAATTCCATTAATTAATAAACTAAATTTTCATTTGGTTACCGGAGCAAAAGGCTTGTTTACAGGAGAAAGAAAACCCTATGCTGAATATTCTATTGGATTAGATAATATAGGGGTTGGGAAATGGCGGTTTTTACGGGTAGATTATGTGAAATCTAATTTTAACGGAACAAAAGGAGATGGTTTCTTATTAGGGATTACCTTCTAATTGAAATATCCGTTATCTTTGACTGTATGAAATTAAAAGTACTTCTTTTTGGAATATCAACAGACTTGGTAGGTGCTACAAGCATGGTTTTTCCTATTTCTCCAAACACAACTATTTTAGAATTTAAAACACAGTTAAAAGAACAATATCCTCAATTGACCGATATTAATTCATACGCAATAGCTGTAAATGAGAGCTACGCACATAACGAAACTGTCTTAAAGGAAAATGACGTAGTTGCTATTATTCCGCCAGTAAGCGGAGGGTAAACTACCATAATGTATAATTATCGGAGATACTTTTTATCTACATAGAAAGTTCCAAAGGGAAGAATTGATGCCAATAAAATAACTGAAAAATTCTTTATACTCCATTTCATCTCAGATTTCAATAAAAAAGCTACTACTAAATATCCTACAAATAACAATCCGTGTGGCATGCCTAAAAGCTTTACATATTGAGGATCGTTCATCCAATACTTAATAGGAACGGCTACAAAGAGTAATAATAAATAAGAGGTTCCTTCTAAAAAACTAACAACTCTAAAAAAGGTTTTCATGATAATTGATGTCAAAAATTATTATTGCAAAGATACGTGCTAGATTTCCTATTTTTGTAAAAGCATGGGCAATACTTATATTAAAATTACTTCAGAAAAATTACGTTTAGACGAATGTTACGAATTTGTAACAGACGATTCTTGTGGTGGAATTGTAGCTTTTGTAGGAACTGTAAGAAATAGTACTCAGAACAAAGAAGTAGCTCAGTTAGATTTTTCTACTTATAAACCCATGGCAATTAAAGAAATGCAACATATAGCTAAGATTGCCATTAAAAAGTTTGCCATTAAAAAAATAGCCATTCATCATGCAGAAGGTATGTTACAAATTGGTGATATTCCGGTAATTATAACCGTTGCTGCTCCACATAGGAAAGCCGCTTTTGAGGCCTGTGAGTTTGCTATTGATACTCTAAAAAAATCTGTTCCTATTTGGAAAAAAGAACATTTTTCTGATGGTGAGGTTTGGGTAAATACACGTCCATAATTAATAAGAAAGTGAAAAATGTTTTAATGATTAAATAATCTCCATTTTCTTTAATAAGAAGGAAGCATTCATGTTTTTACAAACACCTTTTTTAAAGAAATAATCAAAATATAATTCATCATTGATAATTTCTGCATCAAAATAATAGTTCTTAATTTCTAAAAAATCAGTTGCTAGCTCACATAAACTCACATCGTGTGTAGCGATAATTCCTGTAGATTTGGAGGTTACTAATTTCTCAATAAATTTCTTTGACCCAATAGCTTTGTCTTTGCTATTGGTTCCTTTTAAGATTTCATCTAAAATGATAAAGTAACCATCCTTATCTATTGTATCTACAATAAATTTTAATCGTTTTAATTCTGAATAAAAATAGGATTCATCATCAGCCAAAGAATCTGATGTTCGCATGCTTGTGATTAATTTTATTGGTGAATATTCAAATACTTTAGCACAAACGGGCAATCCAACATTTGCCATCACAATAGACAGAGAAACTGTTCGTAAAAAAGTGCTCTTTCCTGCCATATTTGCTCCTGTGACAATAAAAAATTCTTGATCGTAAATCTTAAAATCATTATCAATTCTTTTCTCTGAATTTAATAACGGATGTCCTAATCCAACAGATTTTATAATGGCATCTTGTTTTTGAACTTTTGGGAACGTATATTCTGGATGATTATACTGGAAGTTTGCCAATGAGTTTTGTGCATCAAAAAAAGCAATGACTTCAAACCATTTTTTTACCGTGTGTTTATAGTTAGTAATCCAGATTTCTACCTTAACTGCATTTCTGAGATCCCATAAAAAAAATGCATTTCCAACAAAGGCTATTAATAAATTATTTCGTTGATCAAACGCATCTAAAATTTTAGAAAATTGCTTAAAAATTATAGAAGCTTGCAACTTTTCAGATTGAATAATTTGTTGTTTTTCTTGCAACTTTGCTGATGAAAACTTCCTGTTTTCTATTTCCTGCAATAACAAATAATATTGCTTAAAAGTAGCTTTAGCCTTATCTGCTTGCACATATATCTCTTGGGTTTTTTTAAAGAAAAGAGCAGTAATTCCTAAGCCTATAAAAACCCAAAGGATTAGGATACTAAATGGAATAATAGCAAAAGAAACCAATGCGATTAATACAATACTTATTAGTGAAAAAACAATGGGTAATTTTGAAACTATTGTTGAAAAAACTGTAGAATAGTTCTGAATAAAATCTAGAATTTCCTTGGTTGAATACCTTGTTGTAACCAAGCTTGCTAGTGCAGAAAAATGCTGCCTCCAGGCTACTTTGTGTGATAATTCTTTTAGTACCTCTTGTTTTTTATCAATAGAAAGAATATGATTTTCAGTAATTGTTTTCGCTAATTCTTTTGCTCCCTGCTGTGTTGAAGTTCTATTGATGTACTGAAAGAAAGAACCTCTCCCAAACAAATCAATATCATTGCTATAAACATGAATAGGATCTATAAACTCCTCTCCTGTTTTTAGAAATGAAAAATTACCTTCCAAGACTCTAATCTCTGTCTCATTTATTTTAATCTTAGTGGTTAAAAGTTTTTTTGATTCTTTAGCATCTAAATACTTTATCAGTAAAATACTGAAAACAATAACTCCAACAATCACAATAAATCCAACAATTCTAAGGGTATCAAACAAAAAATAAATTCCTCCTGAAGTGAGTATAAAAACGATCAATCGTAAAATACTGAGATTGGCTAACTTGTTTTTTGTTGCCTTTAGTTCTGCCTCTAAGCGTTGTTTCTCTTCTGTATAAAAATGCACTAGTTTCTTCATTAATAACTTCGTATTCCTCCTGTTAAATTTAAGACATCCAATGTGGGATATTTTTCTTTTAATTGTTTAGTTGCCAGATAACTATTAACTCCTTTTTGGCATACCATCACATAGGTTTTTAGTGGATTAATAGTAAAAGCACTGGCATCAAATTCTTCTATTGGTATGGTTTGATCTACTTTAAAAGGTAATTTTAAATTAGGTATTACAGCAATTAATTCTAAACTTAAACTTCCCTCAGTGTCCAACAATCTTACTTTTAATACTGCTGGTGATATTTGCCAATCTGGATTTTGTGTTCCACAAGCAGCATCAAAGTAGGTTTCTATTTTAAATAATGATGCTATTTGTTCTTTCTCTATTATAGATGAGATTTTCATCTTTAATTGCCTATTTTGAAGTGCATTGTACACTAACAATTTATTTGCTAATGGTTTTCCAATACCTGTAATAATTTTTAAGACTTCGTTTACTTGACTTGTAGCAATCATTCCTACAATTGCATTAAGTGTTCCGGCCTGTTCACAATTGGGAACATCTGTATTCATTACAGGAAATGCATCTCTTAAATTTGCTGAATAACTCCCGTCTTCTTGTAAAAGATTAAAGCTACTTACATAGCCATCAAATTTATATAAAGAACCATATACTAGTGGTTTTTCTTCTAAAACACACACATCATTTAATAGGTATTTTGTTGGCAAGCTATCGGTTCCATCTACAATGATATCATATTCAGAAATCAACATACTTGCATTCTCTTTTGTGAGTGCTTGTGTTGAAAAACTTACCTGGGTAAACGGTGCTCTTTGTTGAATAAAATTTGCTAAACATTCAGATTTATAGTGACCAACATTATCCAACGAATAAAAAACCTGCCTATGTAAATTAGTAATAGCTACTGTGTCAAAATCTATCAAATGAAGTATCCCTATTCCGCTCGAAGCTAAATACACAGCAATAGGGCTTCCCAAACCTCCGCAACCTACTACCAAGACTTTTGCATCTTGTAGTTTTTGCTGCCCTTCTTTACCTATCTCTGATAAGGTAAGTTGGCGTTTGAATAGGTCTGATTTAGAAATTATAGACATCTTTTAATTTAATTCATTTTTTGCAGCAGCATATTCTTCAGGTGTATTTATGTTTCTAATCAACTCATCATCAACTTCAACAATTTCTACTTCAGAGTTAATCAACATTTTACGCGGGCAAGAATACCCCTGTGCTAGATATTGTAATAAAACTGGATATGCTTTTGGTTCGTAAATAGTAATTAATGGTTCTGGAAATTGTTTTCCTTTTCCTTTAATAGCAGTAGCAACTTTGGCTGGATTTCTTTTTTCTAATAATAACTTCACCAAGTGTTCATTTACAAATGGTAGATCTGTAGCAAAGACAATCCAAGCAGAGTTTGGGTCTTTTTGAAGGGCAGAACATATTCCGCCGAACGGTCCTAAGTTGAAAAATGTATCGTGAATTTCTTCAAGGCTTTCATCAGTATTTGTATTATTCCTTTGAACAGAGTAATAGGTTTTCAGCCCCACATTTTCTAATAGTTCTTTTACAACTAATTTTTGAGGTTTCCCGTAATAATTCAATTCTGATTTATCTATTCCCATTCTAGTACTTTTCCCTCCAGTTAAGACCAATCCTTTAATTTTTGGAACGGTTTCTGAAATGAGTTTACTAATATGATTGGTAATTTTTTCAACATCATTAATTTGGTAACAAGGTATTTCTCTCCAATTAGGAAATGCCTCTTTTAAAGATTGAAATGGTTCAATCTCTTGAGTAAGTTTTACAAAAAACTGAACCTCAGAAATCTGATCTATTCGTTTGTTGATTGAGGCTTCCTTTTCTGGATCTAAAAAAATAATTTGTTTCTCGCCTACATAATGATTTCCATTAATAAATAGATAATCGAACTGAGAAAATTGAATGCGTTGCAAATACTCATTTATAGGACTAGATGTTGTAATACTTAAATTACCATCGTGATGAAATGTAAAATCTGTCAATAGATTTGCTTTGACATCTTTGGCATGAGAAGCATCAAAAAAAGCAAGATTATAATGCGATAAACTTTGAGAAACTTTTTGAACTAAATCAGAAATAATACTGCATTTTGCTCCTAGAATAGCTATTTCATTTGGAGCAAATTTACCATTTTTTCTTCTAACTAAGTTTGTGTGTTTTTGATGATTTTTCATGCTAAATTTTTATTCTGAGTTTCTAAAAACATGTGTCAATGTCTGATTGATGTGCCTTCGACTTCACTCAGCCACCAAATAATTTATGTATTTCTAATATCTGATTTCCCTCCTGTTTTTTCCAACAATTTCACTTCTTTAATAATCATCTCTTGACTAATGCTTTTACACATATCATAAATAGTTAAACAGGTTATATTTGCCCCTGTTAAGGCTTCCATTTCAACACCTGTTTTACCTTCAATTATTACTTTACAGAAAACTTCAATATGTTCATCATCTACAATATTAATATCTATATCTACTCCATTAATTAGTAAAGGATGACACATCGGAATAAGTTCAGCTGTTTTTTTTACAGCCTGAATTCCAGCTATAATGGCAGTTTGAAAAACTGGTCCTTTTTTAGTGATTAACTCATCATTTGTAAAATGAGAAATCACTTCTGTTCCTAAAAACATGGTTGCTTTTGCAATGGCTGTTCTTTTGGTAATTTTCTTATCAGAAACGTTTACCATTGTAGGATTATTTTTTTTATTAAGATGATTAAAACTGCTCATTATCTATATCTTATTACTGGGTAATTTTCACCTTTCTTAAAGGTAGTTTGTTTTGTTGGAAGTTCAATAAATCCGTCTGACTCTACTAAACTTGCTAAGTCTCCAGAACCATTTCCTTTGATTGGAAATGCAATCAACTGACCAAATTTAATATCAACTCTTACTTGCAAGAAATAGGTTAATTGAGGTTTAAAAGAAACGTCTTCTCCTAGGATCACTGTTTCTTCTTTTAACTCAAATCCAACTGATTTTGCAAACCATGGATAAAAATACACCAAACAATTTACATAGGTTGAAATTGGATTTCCAGGGAATCCAAATACCTTACAATTATTTGTTTTCCCAAAGAAAAAAGGTTTCCCAGGTCTTTGTGCCACTCTATGAAAAAGTTTTTCAACCCCCAATTCTTCAAAAACCTCAGGCAAAAAATCAAATTTTCCTTTACTTACTGCACCGCTAAACAATAAAACATCATACTCTTTTAAAAAGGTGTCAATTTTTTGTTTGAGGAGTTCCTTATTGTCTGTGATATGAGCGGTTTTAGCTTGAATGTTTAGTCTTTCTAGCAAAGAAACCAGCGTAAATGCATTGCTTCTTCTAATCTGATGTGATAATGGAATTTCATCAACCTCAACCAGTTCATCCCCAGTTGAAACAATCATCACATTCGGCATTTTAGCAACTTTTACCGTAGGTTTTCCAACCGTGGCAAGCACTCCTATTTCTGCCGCAGAAATAATGCTATTTTTTGAAATTAGTAAATCTCCTTGAGCTCTGTCTTTTCCTTTTGTATGAATATTTTTACCAAAATCTAAAATATCTACGCTAATTGTTGCAATTCCATTTTCAATAACTACATCTTCATAACGAATCACGGTATCTGTATTCTCTGGCAAAACAGCTCCAGTCATTACTTCCATACAGTTAGAAGTTACTTTCATTGTTTTCTGTTCTGCACCTGCAGCCTGAACTCCTTCAATAAAAAATGCTCTAATTCTTTGATCAAAAAAACGATGATTAACGGCTATTCCATCCATAGAAACTCTATTAAATGGTGGGAAATCTCTATCGGCTAGAATATCTTCTTTTAAAGTACGACCTACAGATTTTAAAAATGGAATTTCTTCCACTCCAAAATCTTGAGTATTATTTAAAATGGTTTGTAAAGCTTCTTGTACTGAAATCATAGATTTCTGTTGATTTGTTTTTTTGCTAGATTGTTTAAATTTCTCATTGTGCTTTGATATGTTAGAAAGTACATTGTTTCATTCTAACATTATATTAACCACCTATTGTACTCATGCTTTCAGAGACATTTCCTTCTTTTCGGTTTGCTTCAGCTATAAAACCATTTGCTGGTTTCTCTTTTACCAGCTTTAAGAAGAGTTCTTTTAATTCGTCATTACTGGCTCCGTTTCTCAAGAAATCTCTGATATTAAAAACACCATCATCAAACAAACAGTTTTTAAATATTCCTATGGGTGTAATTCTAATTCTGTTGCAATCTCCGCAAATAGTTCTGGTAAAAGCTGGAATAATCCCTACGGTTCCTTTGTGCCCGTCAACTCTAAAATTCTTTGAGGTTGAAGATTTTTCAGAAACAATAGGCTTCGCATCAA
>CAZAIL010000003.1:10690-34227 GCA_964485155.1 uncultured Flavobacterium sp. | reverse complement strand
CTTTAAACAGTTTCCTTGAAGAAATTGATGTTACAATTCTTGATCAACTAAAAGCCTCTTCTGAGAAGCACCAATATGATGGCGCAATGTATACAACGATAGAAATTGTTTGGAACGGGAAAACATATAAGACCGTTGGATTTGATGATGATAATCCACCAAAAAAACTAAACCCTTTTTTAAATTATTTACATGGTCTTATTAAATAAAAAAAGCGACCAAAAGGTCGCTTTTTTTATTATAATTAATCTGTATTATTAGTAATCAAAAGTTAATTTTAAAACCGTTCTACGACCTATTACAGGCATGTTTGGAAAAGCTCTATATTTCTGATCTAATACATTGGTTGCAGATAAATCTAATTTAAGATTCTCAGAAACACTGTATCCAACATTAACGTCAAATAAATTCTTCTCTTGTACATCTCCAGAGAATAATCCTTGGTTTGCATAAAAAGCATCATCATGTTGATAAGCGATCGCTCCTCTTACTTTATCTTTTGAATATTGAACTCCTGCTCTATATTTCATCTTTGGAGAGTTTAAATACGACGAGAATGGTAATCCATCATCATTCGATTCTCCAGGAATCCATTCGTTCTGACTCACCCATGATGTATTTAACCATAAGGTTACGTCATCATTTAAAAAGTATTCCATTGCCAAATCTGCACCTACATGACTTCTGGTAGCATCATCAAAACGACGGTATCCTGCAGGGATGTGCATTAAACCATCTCCCTGTGGTACACTCGTTGTTTCTACAGTACCTATTATTGGATATAATCCCGATACCTGTGCATCAAAACCTGCTCCTCCTTGAGCGAAAGCTCCTCCTGACGCAGCTGCTAAACCAGCTATCGTTGCTGCTGATGAAGGAATACCAAAAGCAGGAATCCCACTTAATGGCCATCCTTGTGCAGCATATATTGCTTCAACATCTGCTGTTACTCCTGGACTTGAGGCAAAATCTGCTCCTACTTGAGCGCCTAAATCATTTGCAAAATCTGCTCCTACTAAATTAAATGTTGGTCCAATAGCTGTAAACTGAGTAAACCCTTTTCTCTCATAAGTATACACATCTAACGCTATAGATAATTTGTTTGCTATTAAGCCTTTATATCCTAGTTCAAAAGAATTTAAAGTTTCTATTTGAGAACGTCCTGTACCTACTAAATCGTTCATCGGCTCTCCATTGAATAGGTTATATCCTACTAGTTGTCCTGTTCCTCCCGTTCCTCCAGCATATGTACTGAAAAAGTTTTGTACCACTCCTAAAAAAGGATTAGTTGCCAAGCCTCCATATAGTGCTCCTAATGTAGGCGCTGCAACAGCTCCGTAAGCATAGGCTAAGGGAAATTGTTGAGTTCCGTAAGGAAGGTCTGGTAATCCAGGAATTGATAAATCAATTGTGGGGTTGCTAGAAAAAGTTTGTGGGGCATATTGTCCCGATAACCAAACATCTGCAATTCCAGGTGCTAAAACTGACACAGGGAAATCTATATTTTGCTGTAAAGCACTAGGCCCCGTATTTGCTTTGTTAAAGGATGCTCTAAGCGTATGGTTTTCACTGGCTTTGAAGACAATCGCAACTCTTGGTGCAAAAGCCCCTTCATCTATAAAGTTAAACTTGTCATACCTCCCTGCATAAGTAAGCTCTAACTTATCAGTAATTTTAGAGGTTCCTTGTAAGTAGGCTCCTGTAATAATGTAATCATCTCTGTCTTCGTTGATACCATACAATGTGTTTTCTGTCATAGATTGTGAGTTTCTATAATCAGACCCTATTGTAAAATTTGTATTTAAAAACTTAGGAACATCAAAGTTATACTGTAGTTGAGCCTCTAAAGAATTTCTTTCTGCTACTTGTCTTAAACCTGATGCATATAAAAAGGTTGGGTTTTCTCTATCACCACCATCATTATAGTTATAGTATAATTGTGCAAATAATCCTCCAGATTGAACCCTACCTTGAACCCAGTAATCATTTCCTTGTGAATACCCTGCTCCTTGAGAATTGAAAAACAAGCCTCCTCCGTTTGCAAATCCTGCAGATAGAAACGCAGTAGTCTGGTCTGTTGGTCTGAACTCTAAATGTACATTTGCTGAATAGTTTTTGTACTCAGTCGCTAAAGGATTCCCATCTCCATTATCATCTAAATCTGCAAGAGTCAATAAAGTCTCTCCTGGTTGTGTTGGATCTACTCGACCATTTACAATCGCTGGTTGAGAAATAGTCGTTTGTTGAGATGCAATAAAATCTGCATCTTCCACAGGGTCTAATTCAAAATCACTCCCTTTCATATAACGTACGTTAATTTTAAATCCAAATTTATCATTATCGTTTTTAAAGGCGTGACGTACTGTCATTCCTGTTGTACTTAACGAACCTCCTAGCATTTCTACTGTAGTTCCTGGATAGTCAATAGGACTTTTAGACATAAAGTGTACTACCCCAGAGGTAACCCCAGGACCATATAAAGCAGATGCTGCTCCTCTAACTACCTCAACTCTCTGAATATCAATATTAGACATTCCTGTTTGAAAACTTTGAAAAAGCCCCGCAGAAGGAGTTACTAAATAACGATAATCTAAAATTGGAAATGTAGAGGTTCCAAATACACCAGAACCTGCACGCATTTCAATATTGATAGTATTTGCAGATTGTTGTTGCATCTGAACTCCAACAATGTTTGCTAAATTCATAACAGGGTCTACCGCTGCGGCAGAATTTAGTATGTCTTTAGAGGTTATAATACTTACAGAAGCAGGTGCTTCTTGTACTTTTTGTCTTCTTCTTGAGGCAGAAAATACAATTTCTTCCAGTGAAGTAGCGTCTTCTTCAAGACTAACCATCACTTCTTGATTGTTTTTTGTTATTTCTACACTTACAGCCACAAAGCCGAGCATAGAAATTTCTACGGTAAAAGGTGGAGCGTCTGCTACTTTGAGAGAAAATTTACCATCAAAATCTGTTGTTGTTCCTAATGCTTTTCCGGAGACCTTAATATTGGCTCCTAAAAGTGTTTCTCCTGTTTTTGCGTCTTTGACCACACCAGTTATAGTGGTTTGAGCGAGCATTGTAAAGCTGGTAAGCAATACAAATGCAAAGAAAATTGTCTTTTTTATCATAATAGTATGTTATTGGTTAACTAACCCTAAAGTACGCTTTTTTTTTACTTTTGTAATAAAATTAAATAATTATTACATTATTATAGGTTTTTTATGAAAATGTTTAATAAAATCTTATTTTTATATAGAACATAATTAATCGATTAATGAATTGTAACTTTGCTTTTTAATTCTTCTCCTTTTGAAAATTATTCGATCTATTGCCGCCTTTAATTCTTCGGAAAAAACCATTGTCACCATTGGAACATTTGATGGTATTCATATTGGCCATCAAAAAATATTAAAAGACCTTATTAGAACTGCTAAAAAAGAAAATAAGAAATCTGTTTTGTTAACTTTTTTTCCTCACCCTAGAATGGTTTTACAAAAAGATGTTTCTATTAGATTGATTAATACAATAGAAGAAAAATCATCTTTATTAGAAAAAATGGGCTTAGATTATTTAATTATACATCCATTTAGCCAAGAATTTTCTAGGCTCTCTGCACTTGATTTTGTTAGGAATATACTAGCAAACCAACTAAATACTTCTAGATTGATAATTGGTTATGATCATCATTTTGGGAAAAACAGAGAAGGAAATATACATCAATTAAGAGAATATAGTTTGTTGTATGATTTTGAAGTTGAGGAAATCCCTGCTCAAGATATTGATAATGTTTCGGTAAGCTCAACTAAAATAAGAACAGCGCTAAAAGAAGGTCGCTTAAAAACGGCTAATAATTACCTCGGCTATCATTATATGCTAAACGGAACTATTGTTAATGGTAAAAAACTTGGTGGTAAAATTGGTTTTCCTACTGCTAATCTAGATATTAAAGAGCCCTATAAGCTGATCCCAAAAACAGGTGTATATATTATAAAGACAATTATTGATGCTGTTTTGTATACTGGAATGATGAATATTGGTTTTAATCCTACCGTTGAAGGTAAGCACCAAACTATTGAGGCGCATTTATTTGATTTTAATAAAGATCTTTATGGTAGAAAAATAACTGTTGAACTACTTTATTTTCTTCGTGAGGAACAAAAATTTAATTCTATTGAAGATTTAATTATTCAATTAAACTTAGATAAAGTTAATGCCCTTTTTTACCTCACAAACAATCCTGCATAACTCATTGTAATATTGATTCACTTACTTTATCTTTGAATTCTTATAATTAAGACACACTATGCTACAGGTTCCGTTTATTAAAGACAATCAAGAATTCGTTTTAGAGGGGTTGGCAAAAAGAAATTTTGCAAATGCTAAAGAAATCATAGAAAGTGTTTTAAAAGCAGATGAAGCTAGAAGAAAAATTCAAGTTTTATTAGACAACACTTTGGCGGAGTCTAATGCTCTTTCTAAGGAGATTGGGATCTTATTCAAAACAGGGCAAGTACAAAAAGCAACGCTTGTAAAAGAAAAAACAGGAAAACTTAAAGAGCAATCTAAAGATTTAACCGATCAATTAAATGCTACTTCAAAAGACCTTCAAGAATTATTATATCAAATTCCTAACATCCCACATGCCTCTGTTCCTTCAGGACAATCTGAAGAAGACAATGAAGAACTTTTTAGAGAAGGAGCAATTCCTAAGCTTCACAATGGAGCGCTTCCACATTGGGAATTAGTGAAAAAATACGATATTATAGATTTTGAATTAGGAACAAAAATTACAGGAGCCGGTTTTCCTGTCTACAAAGGAAAAGGAGCAAGGCTTCAAAGGGCTTTAATTAGTTATTTTTTAGATAAAAATACCGCTGCTGGTTATACAGAATATCAAGTACCCCATTTAATAAATGAAGCTTCCGGAATAGGAACTGGCCAGTTGCCAGATAAGGAAGGGCAAATGTACTATGTAGGAATAGATGATTTGTATTTAATCCCAACAGGAGAGGTTCCCATCACAAATATGTATCGTGGAAATTTAGTAAATGAGAGTGATTTACCAATTATGGCTACTGGATATACGCCTTGTTTTCGTCGTGAAGCAGGTAGTTATGGTTCTCATGTAAGAGGATTAAATCGTTTGCACCAATTTGATAAGGTAGAAATTGTTCGTGTAGAGCATCCTGATAATTCTTACAAAGCTTTAGATGGCATGGTAACACATATTAAAGAAATTTTAAAAGAGCTGAAGTTACCCTATCGTATTTTACGTTTGTGTGGTGGAGATACTGGTTTTACAGCTGCATTAACTTTTGATTTTGAAGTATTCTCTACAGCTCAGGACAGATGGCTAGAAGTCAGTTCTGCATCTAATTTTGAAACATTTCAAGCAAATCGATTAAAGCTTAGGTTTAAAGGTAAAGATGGTAAAAATCAATTAGCACATACATTAAACGGAAGTTCTCTGGCTTTGCCAAGAGTTTTGGCTGGAATTTTAGAGAATTATCAAACAGAAGAAGGTATTCATATCCCAGAAGTTTTAATTCCTTATACTGGTTTCTCTATTATTAATTAGCAATAATAGCTGTTATCAATCTCTTGTATTTGTTCATTTCTAAGAGTGCCTTAAAATAATCACTTATTTGTCCTGTTCTCATAGACTCAATAGAGTTTTGCTTTGCGATTTCGTATTGTTTGGCTAGATCTTTCATGTTTTTTGTTTTATTAATTACTCAAAATAAACCAACTATTGTGCCAAAGCATTAAAAAACACTTTTCTAAAAAAATTAATTTAATAAAAAAGTAACCTTGTAGTTGATTATCTTTGGTTTTAATGAAGAAAATTTTACTTATAACAGCCTTGCTTTCTGTAAGTTTTGCTTTTTGTCAAAACGATTCCTCCTTGGCTGAAAGTTATTTCCGTCAGGGCGAATACAAAAAAGCTTCTCTGCTATTTGAATCTCTTCAAAAAAATAATCCTTTCAACACACGGTATCTAAAAAGATTAATTACTTGTTATCAAGAGGCTGATAATTATGATAAAGCTGAAGGAATTCTTAAAAAAGTGTTGCTTAAAGATTCAACACAAAAATACCTACACATAGAGATTGGTTATAATTTTGATCGTCAACAAAAACCTGAATTGGCAAAAAGAGAGTATGCTATTGCGATTAAATCTATTGATTCTAACCCTAATTTGGGTGGTGTTATGGGTAGAATGTTTCAAGAAAATAATTTATTAGACTATGCTATTGAGGCCTATTATAAGTCAATGAAGTTTAATAAAAATGCTAGTTATGAATTTCAGATAGCTCAGATTTATGGAGAAAAAGGAGCGTTTGAGAAAATGTTTGATTCCTATTTACAACTCATAGATAAAAATGAAGACTATCTTGTAAGGATCCAACAGTATACAAGCAAGTATATAAACGACAATGCTACTAGTAAAAACAATATTGCTTTTAAAAAGGCTTTACTTAGAAGATCTATCAGTAATCCAAAAAAAGTTTGGAACGAATTGTTAAGCTGGTTATTCATAAAACAAAAAGAATACAGCAAAGCTTTTATTCAAGAAAAAGCACTATTTAACAGAGATTCAGCACATATTGACTCTTTTTTTCAATTAGCAAAAATAGCTTTTAACGGTAATGATAATTCAACTGCAAAAAAATGTTTTGCCTTTTTATTACACAATACTAGCTTTATTGAAGAAAAATTAACTGCTGAATTATATCTTTTAAAAATAGCAGTAAAAACTGCGAATGAAAACTGCAATTCATTATTTGAAAATGCGTTAATAAAGTATGGCGTTAATAAAAACACGCTAGAAATTCAACTTGATTATGCAGACTACTTAACATTCCAAAAGAGGAATCCTGAAAAAGCAATTGAAGTTTTAAAAAATGCTTTATTATTTTCTAAATCTAAGTTTAAAAATGCGAAAGTAAAATTAAAACTAGGTGAAGTTTTAGTTTTTATCGGAAAGTTTAACAAAGCGCTACTATATTTTTCTCAAGTACAAACTCAGTTAAAAAATCATCCATTATCGCAAGAAGCACGTTTTAAGGTTGCACAAACCTCTTATTTTAAAGGCGATTTTAAGTGGGCAAAAACTCAGTTAAAAGTTTTAAAAGGATCAACAACTCAACTTTTTGCTAACGATGCTGTTGATTTGTTTTTGGTTATTTCAGACAATGAGCCCAAAGATTCTATCCCTTCTGGGTTGGTAGATTTTGCAAATGCAGATCTATTAGCTTATCAAAACAAAAACAAAGAAGCTATTTTTGTATATAATTCTCTACTAAAAAAGTATCAGGGTCAAAATATTGAAGACGAAGCGCTATTTAAGCAAGCCTCTCTATATATCAAAGAAATCCAATATGAAAAAGCAATCTCAAATCTTTTAAAAATTATTTCTATTGATCCTGAAGGGATTTTAGCGGACGATTCTTATTATTTATTGGCAGAGATTTATGAAAATAATATAAAAGACATTAAAAAAGCATCAGAATACTATCAAAAAATTATCTTTGAAAAAGCATCAAGTATTTATTTAGTTGAAGCACGAAAAAAATACAGAAAATTAAGAGGGGATAGTATCAATTAGAATAACTCCTTAAATCTTTTTTTTATCACTTTACCAACCTATGTATATATACAACGTCACAATTAATATAGACGGAAGCGTTCATGAAGAGTGGCTTTCTTGGATTCAAAGTCACATACAAGATGTATTGGCTACCGGAAGTTTTGTTGCTGCAAAATTAACTCAGGTTTTAGTGGAAGAAGAAATGGGCGGAGTTACTTATTCTGTTCAATACACTGCTAACAGCAAAGATGATTTAGATGAGTATTATACCGTTTATGCTCCTAAACTGAGAAATGAAGGCATGCAGAAATTTGCTGATAAAATGATTTCGTTTAGAACAGAATTAAAAGTGATCAAAGAGTTTTATCCACCTAGTACACAGAATTAAAATGACAGTTAGAGCTAAAAAACATTTAGGTCAACACTTTCTTAAAGATGAAGACATTGCTAAAAAAATTGCAAATTCTTTAACAGAAAATGGATATAATACCATCTTAGAAATTGGTCCCGGGATGGGAATGCTAACGAAATACCTCCTAGAAAAGAAAGCAAAAATAACTGTGATGGAAATAGATAGAGATTCTGTTGCCTATCTTAAAGACGATTTTAAGAACGAGCATCTCAATTTAGACACCTCTTCATCTAATTTTGAAATTATTGAAGGTGATTTCCTTAAACAGGATTTAACTACTTTTTTTAACAAGCAACAAATTGCTATTATTGGTAATTACCCTTATAATATTTCTTCTCAAATTATCTTTAAAGCAATAGAGTTTCGGGAATATGTGCCTGAGTTATCTGGGATGTTTCAAAAAGAAGTTGCTAAAAGAATTGCAGAAAAAGAAGGAAGCAAGGTCTACGGAATTATATCTGTATTAACGCAAGCTTTTTTTGATGTAGAGTATTTATTTACTGTTCCTCCAGCTGTTTTTAACCCTCCTCCAAAAGTAGATTCTGGAGTAATTAGACTCGTTAGAAAGAAAGATTTTTCTCTTTCTGTAGACGAAAAATTATTTTTTAGAGTCGTAAAAACAGCTTTTAATCAACGGAGGAAAATGTTGAGAAGTAGTTTAAAGTCTTTCAATCTTTCGGATACCTTAAAAGAAGATACTATATTTGCGATGCGTCCTGAACAATTATCTGTAGATGAGTTTATTAAACTCACGCATAAAATAGCAACTGATGTCGTTTGAAATCACTAATGACCTTTTAGAAAACGTAACTTTATTTGTAGAGTCAACTAATGATAACGCAATAATTGCCTTATTTGAAGAGATGCATTACGCAGATATTGCTGAAATTCTTGACGACCTTTCTTTTGAAGATGCTGTTTACATTATAAAACTTCTCGATAGCGAAAAAACCTCTGCTGTATTAATGGAGCTAGATGAGGATATTCGTGAAAAAATACTTCAAACCCTCTCTGCAAAAGAAATTGCTGAAGAAGTTGAAGAGTTAGATTCTGATGATGCTGCAGATATCATAGGAGAACTTTCCGAAGAACGACAAGAAGCAGTACTTTCTCAAATTGAAGATGAAGAGCATGTAAAAGAGATTGAAGAACTTCTTACATATGACGAAGATTCTGCTGGAGGTTTAATGGCAAAAGAACTGGTAAAGGTGAATGAAAACTGGAACGTTCTTAAATGTGTTAGAGAAATGCGTACCCAAGCAGAAGAGGTAACAAGAGTTCATTCTATTTATGTCGTTGATAATGATGATAAACTAAAAGGACGGCTATCTCTAAAAGACTTGTTAATTGCCTCAACCAAAACAGCAATTTCAGAGGTTTATATTCCTAAAGTCGATTTTGTTAACGTTCATGATGATTTAGACGAGGTCTCTATTAAAATGCGAAAATATGATTTAGAAGCAATTCCTGTTGTTGATAATAATGGTGTTTTATTGGGTAGAATTACAATTGACGATATTGTTGATGTTATTAAAGATGAAGCGGACAAAGATTATCAATTAGCAGCTGGTTTAACCCAAGATGTTGAAGCAGATGATAGTATTATTCAATTAACAAAAGCACGATTGCCTTGGTTGTTTTTAGGCTTACTTGGAGGTATTGGCGCGTTTTTAATTATGGTGATGTTTGAAAATACGTTTAATCAAAATGCTGTTTTATTCTTTTTTACTCCCTTAATTGCAGCAATGGCAGGAAACGTTGGAGTGCAATCATCGGCGATTATTGTGCAAGGATTGGCTAATGATGATGTAAAAGGAAGCATTAATAGTAGACTAATCAAGGAAATGTTATTAGCGGCACTTAACGGACTTGTACTGGCCCTGTTTTTATTTGTATTTGTTTGGTTTTATGAAGGAAAAATAAACACCGCTTTAGCCATTTCAGTTTCTCTTGTGGTAGTAATTATAGTAGCGGGCTTAATAGGAACTTTTGTGCCATTATTTTTGAATAAAAGAGGAATAGATCCCGCAATTGCAACAGGACCGTTTATTACAACCAGCAACGATATTTTTGGAATCTTAATTTACTTTATGATCGCCAAGCTTATTCTAGGCATTTAAACGATTACTGTATTTTCTGGTACAAATCCCACAAAACCACTCCGCAACTCACAGAAATATTTAATGAATGTTTGGTTCCTTTTTGAGGGATTTCCACACAATAATCCGATTCAGAAACAACTTCTTGTTGAACTCCTTTTACTTCATTACCAAATACAATAGCAATTTTCTTATTTGATTCAAGAGAAAATTTGTCAAGCATAATACTGCTTTCTGCCTGTTCTATTGCAGCAACAACAATCCCTTCAGACTTCAGTTTTTTAACCAGCGCTAATGTATCTTCTTTGTGTTCCCAATCTACTGATTCTGTTGCTCCTAAAGCTGTTTTATGAATTTCTCTGTTTGGTGGAATAGCAGTAATACCGCACAAATAAATTTTTTCAATCAAAAAAGCATCACTCGTTCTAAAAACAGAACCAACATTATTTAAACTTCTAATATTATCCAGCACAACAATAATTGGTGTTTTAGTGGCCTTTTTAAAAGTAGACACGGAGATTCGTCCTAGTTCGTTATTTCTTAGTTTTCTCATAAAAAGTTCTATCTTTAAACGCGTATAGTAAACAACAGTAAAACTAACTGAAAAATTCTGAAATTTGGCAAAATCTACCACCAAAAAGGTAACACCATTAATGAAACAGTACAATGCTATCAAGGGAAAATATCCGGATGCAATGTTGCTTTTCCGTGTTGGTGACTTTTATGAAACCTTTGGTGAAGATGCTAAAAAAGCGGCTGGTGTTTTAGGAATTATTCTCACCAAAAGAGGCGCAGGGAGTGAAACTGAAACAGCTTTAGCAGGGTTTCCTCATCACTCACTAAACACTTACTTACCAAAATTGGTAAAGGCAGGAATGCGTGTTGCTATTTGTGATCAGTTAGAGAATCCAAAAATGACAAAAACCATCGTAAAGCGTGGTGTAACAGAGTTAATAACCCCAGGTGTCTCTTTAAATGACGAAGTATTACAAGCTAAATCTAATAATTTTTTAGCTGCTGTTCATTTTGGAAAACGATTACTAGGTGTTTCTTTTTTAGATGTTTCTACAGGTGAATATCTACTTGCCCAAGGAAACGAAGAATATATTGATACGTTGTTACAAAAATTCAACCCTTCTGAAGTGTTGGTGCAAAAACAATTCAAACAGCGATTTAAAGAACTATTTGACGATCGGTTTTACTCCTTTTTTTTAGACGATTGGGTGTTTCAAAAAGAATATGGTGTTGAGACCTTACACAATCATTTTGGTGTAAATTCTTTACAAGGTTTTGGCGTTCATGAAATGCCTGAAGGAATTGTTGCAGCAGGTGCGGTCTTATATTATTTGTCTGAAACACAGCACAATAAACTACAGCATATTCAAAATATTAGCAGAATTGCAGAAGATAAGTATGTTTGGATGGATCGATTTACGGTTCGTAATCTAGAATTATATCATTCAACATCTCACAATGCAGTTACCCTATTAAACGTGATCGATAAAACAATTTCTCCTATGGGAGGCCGCTTGTTAAAACGATGGTTAGCACTTCCATTAAAAAGTACTGAAAAGATTCAATATAGGCATGAATTAGTGAAGTATTGTATTGAAAATGATGATTTCTTAGAAATAATTCAGTATCAATTACACCAGATTAGCGACATAGAGCGCTTAATATCAAAGGTAGCGACAGGAAAAGTTTCTCCAAGAGAAACAGTCTTATTAAAAAACTCTTTGAAGGCAATTCTGCCTATTAAGAAAAAGGCATTAGATAGTAAAAACAGCTCCATTAATGCTTTAGGGAACAACATTTTAGACTGTTCTGAAGTTATTTTGAAAATTGAAACTATTCTATTTGATGATGCTCCAGTTAATATCAATAAAGGAGGGGCTATCTCGAAGGGTGTATCTAAAGAATTGGATGATTTGAGAGCTATTTCTAATTCTGGAAAAGAGTATTTAGACAACATGCTTGAAAGGGAAAGTGAACGTACAGCTATTTCTAGTTTAAAAATCGCTTTTAACAATGTTTTTGGCTATTATATTGAGGTTAGAAACACACATAAAGACAAGGTTCCAGAAGAGTGGATTAGAAAACAAACTCTGGTAAATGCCGAAAGATACATTACAGAAGAGCTTAAAGAATATGAGACAAAAATTCTAGGCGCTGAGGAAAAAATCCAAGAACTAGAGCAGCACTTATTTGCAGAGTTAGTTCAACATATTATTCAATTTGTTCAACCTATTCAGCAAAACGCACAAACAGTAGCTCAGATAGATTGTTTGTTGTCTTTTGCGATATTGGCTATTGCTAATAATTATGTTCGTCCTGTTATAGATGAAAGCACCGAAATAGAAATTAAAAATGGTCGCCATCCTGTTATAGAAAAGCAATTACCTATTGGTGAAGAATATATTGCAAATGATCTTGTGCTAAATAGAAATCAGCAACAAATTATTATGATTACTGGTCCAAATATGTCTGGTAAATCTGCTATTCTTAGACAAACAGCGCTAATTGTTCTATTAGCACAAATGGGTAGTTATGTTCCTGCACAGAACGCAAGAATTGGTGTAGTAGATAAAATATTTACTCGAGTAGGAGCCAGCGATAATATTTCTATGGGCGAATCTACTTTTATGGTAGAAATGAATGAAACTGCATCAATTCTTAACAATATTTCTGAAAGGAGTTTAGTTTTGTTGGATGAAATTGGAAGAGGAACCTCTACGTATGATGGTATTTCTATTGCTTGGGCCATTTCAGAATATTTACATGAACACCCTTCAAAAGCAAAAACATTGTTTGCAACACATTATCATGAGTTAAACGAAATGACCACAACTTTTGATCGCATTAAAAATTTTAATGTGTCTGTAAAAGAACTCAAAGACACCATTATTTTCTTGCGTAAATTGGTTGCTGGAGGAAGCAATCATAGTTTTGGAATTCATGTAGCAAAGTTAGCCGGAATGCCAAATCAAGTAATACATAGAGCTTCAAAAATACTAGAACAGTTAGAAAAAAAACAAACAAGTGAAGAGGTAAAGGAAACATTAAAAGGGGTTCAGCACGATGATATGCAATTGAGTTTCTTTCAATTAGACGATCCTTTACTTGAAGATTTGCGAGAAGAAATTTTAACGACAAACTTAGACACATTAACTCCCATTGAAGCGTTAATGAAGTTGAGTGAAATAAAGCGGATGTTGATAAAAAAATAATTACAATAACAGTTCTATAATTATTCCATTTTTTATATTTAATCTTTGTTATCTTTGTTGTCTTATGTTAGGAACTTTTTTGTTTATTGGTGGTCCAGAAATTTTCATTATCATTCTTATTGTGGTAATGGTCTTTGGTGCTGACAAAATTCCAGAGATGGCACGTGGTCTTGGAAAGGGTATTCGTCAGGTTAAAGATGCTACCAATGATATCAAAAAAGAAATTAATGATAGTGCAAAAAACCAAGGAATAGACACCGATTTAACAAAAGAGATCAAAAAAGAAATTAAGGATGTAAAAGATGGTTTAGATAAAATGACTGGCCCTATTAAAAGAAGTCTTTAATCTCTCGCAACTGCCTTTTTTAATTTTACTTATAAATATTTCTCTTAAAATAAAGAAAATACTTCCAGTATAACTTTTTATCTTCTTATTTTACAGAACTCTACTAATGGTAAGTCCATCTCTAATTGGCAATAAAACAGTTTCAATTCTTTTGTCGGAATTTAACAGTGAATTATATTCTAAAAGTGCTTTCGTGTCTTGATCTTTTGGGTCTAATTTCTCTACAACTTTACCGCTCCATAAAACATTGTCAGATAAAATAACCCCTCCTTTATTCATTTTATCTATAATTAAATGAAAGTAATTACTATAATTAGATTTATCGGCGTCAATAAAAACTAAATCAAACTTCTTGTGTATAGTAGGAATAATTTCTAATGCTAACCCTACGTGTTGAGTAATTTTAGTTCGGAAGCCTGATTTTTCAAAATACTTATTTTGTAAATCTGCTAGCTCTTCATTTTTATCGATGGTGTCTATGCTTGCGTTTTGTGGGGAACCTTCTGCAATACAAATAGCAGAATACCCTGTATATGTGCCTATTTCTAAAATGTTTTTGGGTTGAATAAGTTTGGAAATCATAGACAGCACTCGTCCTTGAAAAGCACCACTTAACATTCTAGGGTTTATAACTTTTTGCCAAGTTTCTTTGGTAAGTTCTTGTAAGATTTGTGGCTCTTTTTGAGAATGGGAAACTGAATAATCATCTATTTTTTCAGGCAGAAAATTCATGCTATTTATACGTTTTGTTTTTCAAACTCTTTTCTTAAGTCCTCTTTTTCTTGATGAGTCATACATAAAGAGTCTTGTTTTCTTTTAGCGGTTATTGCTTTACGCTTGTAAAACTTCGTTAACAATACATTCTGTTTTGTATAAATCGCGCAGATTTTACAACCAATAAAATGAATGTGTAATTTTATTTTATCAAAAAACGATGCTTCTCCATACTGACTTTTATCGCAGATAGTTGTTGCTTGATTACACGTTATGTTTAGTTTTTTAAACATTCACTAATTATTAAACCAATTATCTTCTAAACACTTTCTAAGCTGCACTCTTGCTCTGTGAATGATAACCCAAAAATTGGACGAGGTAATGTCAAGTTCCTTACAGATTACCTCTGTGTCTATTTCTTGAATTGTTTTCATTCTAAAAACCATCGCATATTTTTTAGGTAATTTGTCTGTACATAAATCTATCTGTTGCTGTAACTCTGTGTTTTCTAATTTTTTTTCTACATCATTATCCCATGATTGAGGAACTCTTTCTTCTATCCAGTCCCCTAAGTTTTCACCATCATTATAGAAATTCATTCGAACCTCTGCTTGTCCTTTTTTAGAATTCGTTTTTCTGTAATGATCTATAATTTTTCTTTTTAAAATAGAAATTAACCACGTTCTTTCGGTTGCTTTTCCTTCAAAGTTTTTTGCTGATTTTAATCCCGAAAAAAAAGTTTCTTGAACCAAATCTTTTGAAACCTCATGATTATTAACCCTCACAATAGTATATCTAAATAGATAGTCAGAGTAATTATCTATCCATTTCATCGGGTCTAATGTATGTGTTATAGGTGAAGGGTTGCTCATTGTTTCTAAATTTCAAATATACATTATTTTTTAACCGTCAACATCGACTATAAGCCTTATCAATTAAAAATGGTTTTATCATAAACCCTTAATTTTACCTCAAAAAATATCGTCTTTTTATCTACTAATTAAACTAGATTCATATCTATTGATATTTAGTACTTTTACAAAACATTAATTAATAAAATTATGTCTATAGCTAAAAAGCAATACAAAAGAATTACTACTAAATCTCTGGTAGAAATGAAAGCGAATGGAGAAAAAATATCTATGTTAACGGCATATGACTATACCATGGCTAAAATTGTTGATGGCGCTGGAATTGATGTTATCCTTGTGGGAGATTCGGCATCAAATGTTATGGCGGGCCATGAAACAACACTTCCTATTACATTAGATGAAATGATTTATCATGCTAGCTCTGTTGTAAGAGCCGTAGAGCGTTCTTTGGTTGTCGTAGATTTACCCTTTGGAACCTATCAATCCGATCCTAAAGAAGCCTTGCGTTCTGCTATAAGAATTATGAAAGAAAGCGGAGGTCACTCTATTAAAGTAGAAGGAGGAAAAGAGATTAAAGAATCTATTAAACGAATTCTAAATGCAGGCATTCCTGTTATGGGTCATTTGGGCTTAACACCACAATCTATCTATAAATTTGGCACTTATACCGTGAGGGCTAAAGAAGAAGAAGAGGCTGAAAAATTACTAGAAGACGCTTTAATGCTCGAAAGGTTAGGTTGTTTTGCCCTTGTCTTAGAAAAAGTTCCTGCGGCTTTAGCAGAAAAAGTAGCTAAATCAATCTCTATTCCTGTTATAGGAATTGGGGCTGGCGGTGGTGTTGATGGGCAAGTACTAGTAACGCACGATATGTTGGGAATGACCCATGAGTTTCATCCTCGGTTTTTACGAAGATATCTAGACTTATATGCAGAAATGACCACTGCTTTTGAAAACTACATCTCTGATGTAAAAAATAAAGATTTTCCTAGCGAAAAAGAACAATATTAAAATTGTGAAAGTCCTACATTTAGATACAAATCATTCTACTTTACTTAAACAGCTCTATGATGCTGGTTTTGAAAACCACGAAGACTACACCTCTTCTAAAACTGAAATTGAAAAGAAAGTTCACGACTATGACGGAATCATTATCAGAAGTCGCTTTTCTATTGATCAATCTTTTTTAGAAAAAGCAATCAACCTTAAATTTATTGGTAGAGTTGGAGCAGGCCTAGAAAATATAGATATTGATTATGCCTACTCTAGAGGTATTGAACTCATTGCTGCTCCTGAAGGGAATAGAAATGCTGTTGGAGAACATTCCTTAGGCTTGTTATTATCACTATTTAATAAATTAAATAAAGCTGATAAAGAAGTAAGGAAAGGAAAATGGATGCGTGAAGACAACAGAGGAGTTGAACTTGATGGAAAAACAATCGGTCTAATTGGTTATGGAAATATGGGGAAAGCTTTTGCAAAGAAACTTAGAGGTTTTGATGTTACAGTTTTGTGTTATGACATAAAACCGAATATAGGTGATGAAAATTGCAAACAAGTTTCTCTTGAAAGTTTACAGCAAAACGCTGATGTTTTGAGTTTGCACACGCCGCAAACTGAAGACACAAAACAGATGATAAATACTAATTTCATCAATAGTTTTAGTAAAGAATTTTGGTTAATAAACACAGCGCGTGGAACATCTGTGGTTACCAAAGACTTGGTAAAGGCTTTAAAAGCCGGTAAGATTTTAGGAGCTGGTCTTGATGTTTTAGAATACGAAAAATCCTCCTTTGAAAACTTATTTTCCAACAATAAAATACCTGAAGCTTTTAAATACTTAATTAATGCTGATAATATTATTTTGTCTCCTCACGTTGCTGGATGGACAATTGAGAGTAAAGAAAGGTTAGCACAAACTATAGTTGATAAGATTAAAAAGAGGTTTAGTTAATTCTTAAACAATTAATCTTAAATTTAGAACACAAAAAACAGTTTACAATTAAATATTTAAAAAGAATTTATAAAAACCTAAAAAAAGAAAATGAGATTACTATCAAATCATCCAACAGAAGTATTAATACTTTTTTTTCTAATTGTAACTTTTTTACAATCAGGAATTGATAAACTATTAGATTGGAAGGGAAATGTTAGTTTTATTACTGAACATTTTAAAAATTCTCCTCTCAAAAATGGTGTTCCTGTTTTATTAGCAGTGATCACAATAATGGAAATCATTGCAAGTCTTTTTATGATTTTTGGCGTGTATCAATTGTATACATCAGAAGTAAAAGAAATTTCTTTACTTGGAATAGAGCTCTCTGCTATTACTTTAATTTTTTTATTAGTAGGACAGCGATTAGCCAAAGATTATGCAGGAGCAATGAGCTTGGCAGTATATTTTATAATCTCTATTATTGGCGTCTACTTATTAAATAGTTAAAACTTATTAATTTTTTTTTATTGATAAGTAAAAACTATAACCAAATGTCTCGAAACATGACTTTTAAAGAGTTATCTTTTATTCTCCTTAAGTTGCTTGGTTTTCGAAATAAAAACAGCTAAAACGTCTTTTAAAAGGGGTTTTTAGCTTTTTTTGAGCACATAAATCAATGAAGAATATTGTTTTGACTTAATGGCCTTAATGTTTGATACAAATCCTCTATAGAGAGCTGAAATTGGTTTCATACTTCCGCATTTATATTTCTCACTTAATAAAGAAACATAATATGCATCAAACTTCATAGGAAGGGTTTTTTCAACCTTTAAATTAACCGGAGCAAATAATTTTGAAATTGAAGTTTCTGAAAAATGCCATAAATGTCTAGGAACATCAAAAGCTGCCCAAAATTTACTATAATACTTGGCATCATAGCTTTTATAATTTGGTACAGCAATAATTAATTTTCCGTTTTTAGAAAGTAATTTCTCTAATATTAAAATATACTCCTCTAAATTTTCTACATGCTCTAAAACATGCCAAAGTGTAATTATTTCAAACTTTTTATCGGTGAATTGTGATAAATCTTTATGAAGCAAAACACCTTTCTTAGCTGCAATATTTCTTGCGTCAATATCCGGTTCTATTCCAAAAACATTCCAGAAATTAACCTTACAAACTTTTAAAAAATCACCTGTTCCAGCCCCAATATCTAATATGTTTTTTTCTGGTCTTGAAATGCTGTTTTGATAAAGCAGACAATCATTAATCAACCTCAATTTTCTTTTTAAAGTAATGTTTTTTACTGCTTGATATATTTTATCGAATACTGTTCTTTTCGAATCGGTATGAGAAATATAATCCTCACTTTTATAATAGTCAGACAGGTTTTCGGGTACGGGAATTGTAACTAACATTTCATACTCCTTGTTGAACATTAGCTCATAATTTTCATCAGAAACAGTATAATCTTTGCACTTTAAATAAGGCTCTAGATTACTGTAAAACGCTGTTTTTTTAATCATATAAGTTAGATTGTTCCACGGGGAACATTTGACTTCTTAAATTTAACTATCTTCCCATATAAACTAATAATACAGAGATATCACTTGGAGAAACGCCGCTAATTCTACTTGCTTGAGAAATAGTTGATGGTTGTATTTTTGATAGTTTTTCTCTAGCTTCATAAGATAAAGATGTAACCTTATCAAAATTGAACCTTTTTGGTATAATTACATTTTCTAATCGATTTAACTTATCTGCGTTAGATCGTTCTTTCTCTATATATCCCGAATACTTTAAATGTATTTCGACTTGTTCTAGAATTGTAATATCAATCTGTTCTTTTATAAAAAAAGATTGTAATGACTCAATCTCTTTAAAATCAGAAAGGCATAATTGTGGCCTTGCGGCAATCTTGTAAAACTTAACTGATTGACTTATTAATGAAAGTCCTTTTTTTTCTAATATAGGATTAATCTGTTCTTTGTTAACACTTGTTTCTTCTAAAAACTTAATAAGTTTGGCTGTTTTTAAACGTTTAGAGTTCACTTTAATTAAACGCTCTTCTGAGGCTAAACCAATTTTATGGCCTAATGGCGTTAATCTTAAGTCAGCGTTGTCTTGCCTAAGAAGCGTTCTGTATTCTGCTCTAGAAGTAAACATTCTATAAGGTTCATCTGTCCCTTTAGTAATCAGATCGTCGATTAATACACCTATATATGCTTCGCTTCTTTTAAGAATGAAGGGCTCTTTGTTTTGTGTTTTAAGTGCAGCGTTTACACCAGCCATTAAGCCTTGAGCGGCAGCTTCCTCATAACCGGTTGTGCCATTAATTTGCCCAGCAAAAAAAAGGTTTTCTACTAACTTAGTTTCTAAAGAATGCATAAGTTGAGTAGGTGGAAAATAATCATATTCGATTGCATATCCATATCTAAAAAACTTTACATTTTCAAAACCTGGAATAAAGCGAATTGCCTTATCTTGAATGTCTTCGGGTAAAGATGTAGAAAAACCGTTAACATAGATTTCGACAGTAGTCCAACCTTCTGGTTCAACAAAAACCTGATGACGATCTTTACTAGAAAAACGATCTATTTTATCTTCAACTGATGGACAGTATCTTGGACCAGTAGATTGTATTCTCCCGGTGAACATTGGAGACCTATCAAACCCTTCTCGTAAAACATCATGAACTTTAGAGTTAGTGTGTGTTAAATAACAAGATCTTTGTTTAGTTAAGGGTTTAGTGTCTAGAAAAGAGAATTTTTCTGTTTTTGTATCACCTGGCTGTTCCTCCATTTTTGAGTAATCTAGTGACCTGCCGTCAACCCTCGGAGGTGTTCCAGTTTTCATTCTGCCAGATTCGAAACCTTTTAAAACGAGGTCTTCAGTAATGCCGGTAGAAGAGCCTTCACCCGCGCGACCACCTCCAAAAGTCTTCTCTCCAATATGGATTAGTCCGTTGAGAAAGGTGCCGGCTGTAACAATTACCGTTTTTGCTTTTATAGACAAACCTAATAAAGTTTTTACTCCGGAGATTTTGGAGCCATCAAACAAAAGACCGTTGACAGAATCTTGGTAGAAATCTAAATTATGAGTCTTTTCTAGCATATTTCGCCATGTCTCCGCAAACATCATTCTATCTGATTGAGCTCTTGGACTCCACATAGCTGGTCCTTTAGACTTATTAAGCATCTTAAACTGGATTGCAGTTTTATCAGTTACAATTCCACTGTAACCGCCTAAAGCATCGATTTCTCTAATGATTTGACCCTTTGCTATACCGCCCATCGCTGGATTACAGCTCATTTGTGCGATATTTTGTAAATTCATGGTTATTAGCAATGTAGAAGCGCCCATGTTTGCACTGGCAGCGGCAGCCTCACTTCCGGCATGACCTCCACCAACTACTATTACATCGTATGTTGTATCAAATAAACTCATTATTGTTTCACGTGGAACGAGAGAAAAGGCATTTGTTAATTTGCTTTATATAAAAGAAGACATGTGTTTTCTTTTTTTCTCATTTCATTTTTATCTTCGATTGATTTATCTTTATAACCCATGTAATGTAAAACCCCATGAATCATAACCCTACAAAGCTCAATTTCAAAAGCAACACTGTATGTTTCAGCATTATCTAAAACTCTTTCTGTTGATATATAAATATCACCATTCAATTGTTGACCAAGAGTATAATCAAAACTAATAATATCTGTAAATGAATCATGATTTAAAAACTCTTTATTAATAGAATTTAGGTAAATATCGTCACAAAAGATGTAATTAATTTCTCCAATAGTAAAACCTTCTAATGCCGAAATATGCTCTATCCAAACACTAATTTTTTTTTCTTCTTTTAGACTAAAAGAACTTTCGGAATTATATAAAATCAAAATTGATTATTTTTATCGAAATAAGTTTTAACCTTATTTTTAAAATTTTGCTGCAAAGGTAATGATTGTCTATTTAATATCTCTATTTGATTATAGAACTCCTTTTTGAACAGCAAATCTTTTAATCTTTTCTTTTGAAAGTAGTAAGAGTTTGTATTTGATTCTCTTTTAGTATCATTTCCTTGCATAAGAAATGCATTGTCAAGCTTAAGTAACTCAAAATCTAACTTTTCCATCCTATTAAGAGTAGTTTGGTTAAAACCATTATCTAAAATGTCCTTTTCTAGTTGTTCCATAGTTTTAAGCACCCTGTTAATGGATTCAGTACTTTTGCCGCTTTTAATTAGTGCTTCTTTTAATTGATTCCTTAGTATATTCTGTTGTTGGTATAACTTATACAATTCACCATTTGATTGTTCATCTGCAGCGCTAGAATTCTTGTTTTTACCTGAATTACCGTCTTTATCTCCGTTTGGTAAGTTCTTTTGTTCACCTTTTTTACCTTGTTGTTGTTGTAACCCTTTTTTCATTTTATCAGAAATACCTTTTTGTTCTTCGATCAAAGTGGGTAAACTAAAAGGGTTGCCTTGACCGTCTCCTTGACCTGGCGACCCCATTTTGTTTTGCAAATTATTTAGGAGATCACTTAAAAAATGTGCTAAATTATTTACGGAAGTCATTGCGTATTGTTGATTTGATGCTGCTGAATCAAACCTATTCTCAGAAAAATTATCTAAAGAGAGATCTAAGTTATAATGTGTGTCTGATAGTTCAGTTTGAATTTTTGTAGAGAGTTTAGGCAGTCTCATTGATAGAACAAATAAACTGTCATCAATGTGTTCAAAGTAAGTCTTAAGTTCGTTTTGATTTTTTAACTCCGTGCCAAAATCAGGGTGACTAACCGATATGTCTTGAAATTTTAAAAGTAACTTTTCTTGTTTAAAGGAGAATACAATTAGGTTTTCTAAAATTTTTCTTAAATCGTCTATATTTTCATTAATAGAATTTGCCTGCATGTCAGAAATTGCTTGTTGCATTTTCTGGCTCATTTGCTGCATTTGTTTTGAAGATTTTTTTTGAGATTTCCTTGCCTCCTTATCCTTTTGATTGCTTAATTCATCCTCAGATTTAGATAGAGATTGTTTAGTTTCTAGTATTTCCTCGTCTTGTTGAGGTATCTCCAAAGGTTCTTTTAATTTTTGATTATCCTTACTGAGCTCATCTAATTCCTTAGATATTTTATCGAATTCGTTGCTGATATCTTGTTGTTCTGATAATGCTTTTTTGTTAGTGTTGTTTAAAGTGTCTTGTTTTTTAGCTAGCTTTTGTAATTTATTGGCAATTTGGAGTGCTTTTTCTTCGACATAAAAACGCTTGGTAAGTTCTAAGATTCTTTCTAAGCTTCTTTCTTGTTGTTTGTTTTGCTGCGCTAGTTGTTTCGCTTTTTTAATCAACTCATCTTTATCAAGTTTTTCAACAATTTTTTGAAGCTCATCTAACAACTTCTTTTGTTTGTTTAATTTAAGTAGTTCGTCAATTCGTTTCTGTAATTGTTCTTTCTTGTCTTGTAATGGTTGATTTTCTTCTGTCTTTTGATCAAGAAAATCTTGAAGGTTTTCGGTTTGACGATCCATCATTTGTTCATATTTTTTTTGTCGAGATAAAAACTCTTGAACTTTTTTCTTGTCACTCCAATTAATGCTTTTTTTATTCTGGATTTCGTTTTGAATATTTATGAAATTTATTTTTTGTTGTTGTTGACTTTGAATAGATTTTTCAAGGTTTTTAATTGTTTCCTTTTGATTTTTAAGTTGCTCCTGAATAACTTCTTCTCTAGTTTTTTGATTGTAGGTAAACTTTTTGCTAACAGCAATTTTGTTTCCATTAATGGCATCATTATCTGTAACTTGAAAATACATTTCGTAATCAATTTCTGGATCTAATTTTATTTTATTAGGAAATTCTAAGAAAAAAGTTTGAAACGTTGTATTTGTTAAATTTATAGAAAAACTCTTTTTTTGTAGTGGGAGCTCTTTATTATAGTAAAAAAACGTGAGATTACTAAATCCATAATCATCAGAAATTTGTCCTCCGAATTGAACAACCTCTCTTTGTAAACTATCTATATTTGAATTGACCAAAATTGTTGGCGGCATATCTTTAATAACCCTTAAGTTGTAAGAAAGGGCTTCAAAATCTTTAAGAAGACTATTAGAAGATGTGATTGAATATGAAATATTAGTATGTGCAATCTTGTTGTATATAAAACGATTTTGATTGGTTTTAGTAAAATAGTTTCTTTGTTTTTCACTAAGAAAAGAAACGGTATCAGTCTGATATGCAGTTACTTGCCATATAATTTTTGTTCCTTCTGGTATAAATAAGTTTCCAGTATCTACTAATAATTGATTGTTTTTGTTTGTGTATTTTGGATAAGA
>CAZAIL010000003.1:6750-10590 GCA_964485155.1 uncultured Flavobacterium sp. | reverse complement strand
AATTGTATGAGAACTCCCCTCAATTATATCTAGATCATTTGTTATTAAATGAAAAGTAAAAGGTGCTGGTGGAAAAAAAACAGTTTGAGAATTAACAATTCTAGTTAAACTGTTAGAAAACTCATTATTCGTCCCTGTTAAAAAGGAAAGAAGCCAAATAAAGAAAGGTAGTAATAGATACTTAACAAAAACAATATTCTTCTTAAAATTAACGGCTTTGGAAAATTGAATGAGTGATAATTCTTTAGATTTTTGTTCAATGCTGGCGAGTAACAATTCTGATTGATTAGGAAACTCTTTGAGTTGTAAAATATTTAAGAGTTTGTCTTGAACCTCTGAGAAATGATCTCCAATAATTTTTGAGGATTCTAATTCTTTGATTCCATTTTTTAACTTGATTAAATATAATATGGGTTTTAAAATAAACTTAAAAAATAGATACCCTTCAATAAAAATAAAAAAAACAAGTAAAATCGATCTAAAAAATGGTGTTAGCCACAAAAAGAATTCCAGGTAAACTATAATAAAAAAAAATAACGCCCCTAAAAAGCAAAACAATATAGCACCTTTGATAAGTTCATTGGTATAGTACTTTTTATAAAAAAGAGCCAGCTTTTGTTCTATGTGTGAATACGCTTTCATAAAAGAATAAAAATACTATATTTTAAAATACAATGATAAATTTATAAGGTAAAGATTTGATGAGCCATAGACAAACATAAATCCTTTTTTTATATAACAATAGAGAGGTATCTTTACTGCTTAAAATTTATTATTAATGAAAACAGATGTTCGTGTTCGTTTTGCACCTAGTCCAACAGGACCTCTTCATATAGGAGGGGTAAGAACGGCTTTATATAATTATTTATTTGCTAAAAAACATGGGGGCACTTTTATTTTAAGAATAGAGGATACAGACCAATCAAGGTTCGTTAATAATGCGGAACAATATATTAAAGATTCAATAAATTGGTGTGGTATACCTTTTGATGAGGGACCAGGAAAAGATGAAAGGTTTGGGCCATACCGACAGTCTGAAAGAAAAGAAATATATAAAAAACATGTCGATCTTCTAATTGCGAACGGAAATGCATATTATGCTTTTGACACACCAGAAGAATTAAACGAACATAGAAAGCAACACGAAATAGAAGGAAAAACATTTATTTATAATTGGCACAACAGAAAAAAAGGTAGGTTAATAAATTCGTTAGTTTTAACAGAGAAAGAGGTTACACAAAAGTTTGCTAATGGTGAGGGTTTTGTAATACGTTTTAAGACACCGCAAGATAAAACACTCTCGTTAGAAGATGAAATTAGAGGGTGTATTAAAATTGACACAAATACATTAGATGATAAGATTTTGTATAAGTCAGACGGTATGCCAACGTATCATTTAGCTAATGTTGTAGACGATCATTTAATGAAAATTAGTCATGTTATTAGGGGTGAAGAATGGTTGCCTTCATTACCGCTTCATGTTTTGCTATACAGGGCTTTTGACTGGAATTCTCCAAAATTTGCTCACCTTCCTTTAATTTTAAAACCTGTAGGAAAAGGGAAGTTAAGTAAAAGAGATGGAGATAAAATGGGTTTTCCTGTGTTTCCTTTAGCATACACAAACGAAGAAACAGGGGATGTTTCTCGCGGATATAAAGAGGATGGATATTTTGCTGACGCTTTTATAAACATGCTATCTTTATTAGGATGGAATCCAGGAACAGAGAAAGAAATTTTTTCTTTAGAAGAACTGGTTTTTGCTTTTGATATAACTAGAGTAAACAAATCAGGAGCAAAGTTTGATTTAGATAAAACGAAATGGTTTAATCAACAATACTTACAGAAAAAATCAAATTTAGAATTGGTAAGTTTATTTATGCCAATTTTAAAACATAAAAAAATTGATGTTACAGAAATATATGCAGAAAAAGTTGTTACTTTAATAAAAGAAAGAGCTGTTTTTATAACTGACTTTTGGGAACTAAGTAATTACTTTTTTACAGAACCGCTTTGTTATGAAGAAAAAGCAGTAAAAAAACAATGGAGGCCGGAAACTGGAAAATTAATGACTGAGTTAATAAATATTATTTCAGGAATAAAAGATTTTTCATCTTTGACAATAGAAAAAGTAGTGAAGGAGTGGATTGGTGAAAAGGAAATTGGATTTGGTAAGGTTATGCAACCACTTCGTTTGGCTATAGTTGGTGAAATGAAAGGACCCAACATATTTGAAATAATACAACTGATTGGAGAAAAGGAAACAACAAATCGTATTGAAAAAATTATAAAACAATTATCATGATTAAAAACTTAATTTTTACTGCTATAATTTTATTTTCTATATCGGTAGAGGCGCAATATAATTCACAATTTAATAGAGGTGGGAGGCGAAATCAACAAAGGCAGCAACCTATGACAACTCCTAAACAAAAGCCACCTAAGTTTAATGTAGAAATGGCTGTTGGAATGACTTTTTATAACATAGAAAAGGTTACAAAGAAAATTGGAATAAAAAAAGGTTCTGAGAAATTTATAGTAGTTTCTTCTATTTTTAAAAAATTTAATGCTGATTTAAATCAGGTAAAAAGAATAAATACTTTTTTGTTTTCAGAAGCTGAGACAAAGATTATGAGGGCACAGAAAGAGTCTTTTGATACTAGAGATTATACTATGTTTAGAAAAGCATATAAGGAAGTAACAACTACATTCGAGCCAATTGTAAAAATTGTAGAGGAAAAAGAAAAGGAGCTAGATAAAAAAATTGAAAAAGTATTGACAACTAAGGAATTGAAAAAATGGGTTAAGTATAAAAAAAATATTAAAAAAAGATAATAAAAAAACTTCACGCTTTCTTTTTAACATATTATATTTTTTTTCGTCTTGTAATAAAGTTCCTATTCTAGTATCTTTATAAATATTAACTTTTAAAAAAATTAGTATGAACACTTTTTTATTGCCTTTTGTATTAGGAATCATTATTATTATACTTTATGGAGCTGTATTTATTGTAAAACAACAAACTGCTGTTATTATTGAAACGTTTGGACGGTTTGGTAGTATTAAGCAGTCGGGTTTACATTTTAAAATACCTATTGTGCAAAGAATTTCAGGAAGATTAAGTCTTAAAATTCAACAACTAGATGTTATTATCGAAACTAAAACAAGGGATGATGTTTTTGTTAAACTAAAAGTCTCGGTACAATTTAAAGTTATTAAAAGCAAAGTAGAGGATGCTTTTTATAAGTTAGATTATCCTCATGATCAAATCACTTCTTATGTTTTTGATGTAGTACGCGCGGAGGTTCCAAAAATGAAATTAGATGATGTGTTTGTAAAAAAGGATGATATTGCAATCGCTGTGAAATCAGAATTGAATGATGCAATGATAAATTATGGATATGATATTATAAAAACATTAGTAACTGATATTGATCCAGACGCACAAGTAAAAGCAGCTATGAATAGAATTAATGCTGCAGATAGAGAAAAAACTGCCGCTCAATATGAGGGAGATGCTGCGCGTATTTTAATTGTTGAAAAAGCAAAAGCTGAAGCGGAAAGTAAGCGACTTCAGGGGATGGGTATTGCAGATCAAAGAAGAGAAATTGCTCGTGGATTAGAGGAGTCTGTTGAGGTATTAAACAAGGTTGGTATTAATTCCCAAGAAGCTTCTGCTTTAATTGTTGTAACACAACATTACGATACACTTCAATCTATTGGGCAAGAAACTAACAGTAATCTTATTTTATTACCAAATTCACCTCAAGCTGGAAGTCAAATGCTAAATGATATGGTGGCTAGCTTTACTGCGAGTAATCAGATAGGAGAGGCAATGAAAAA
>CAZAIL010000003.1:0-6650 GCA_964485155.1 uncultured Flavobacterium sp. | reverse complement strand
TTATTATTTTTCTTCTAATTTTTCATCTTCCTTTTCCTCTTCTTTAGAAGCTTTTTTAAATTCCTTTATTCCGCCTCCTAGGCCTTTCATTAATTCTGGTATTTTTTTCCCACCAAAGAATAGTAAAAGAGCTAATGCTATAATTACCCAAGATCCAATACTAGGCATACCTAAAAGAAATATATTTAAAATCATAATCATAGTTTAGGTAACAAAGATACAAAAACCAATGAATCAATTAATTCATTTGTTTTATAATTCCTCCTGCAACCTTTTTGTTTTCAATAACCTCTGGTGAACCCTTATAAAAAACAGAGCCTCCAAAACTAACTTTTACCTTTAGTGTTTCACCTACTTTAACCTCTGCCTTTGAACCTGTTCCTGCATTTACTGTTGTATTGTCGGACACAATTAAATCATATCCATGATACACACCGTATAGGTCTAAATCTATCTCTTGATTTTTTGAACTTCCAGAAAGTTTTATAATTCCACCTGTAGAAGACTTGACTTGTAAGTGTTTTGTTTTAATCTCTAATTCTATAAATGCGCCTTCTTGAGCTTTTACTTCAATATGTGATTGGTTAATACTTTTTCCTGTTATTGTTGAGCCTTCGTTGCCATCTATTACTTGAATATCTTCGTTGTAATAAAGTTTTACATTTACTTTACCATCAGCTAATAAGTCTGGAAACTTTAAGCTAATTTTTAAAATGCCATTCGTGTTTTTTATTTTTATTTTTTGAGACTTTTCTCCTGTAACTTCTATTTTGTGTTCTTGAGATCTAATTAACTCTATATTAATTCCATTATAAACCTTTATTTTATAGAAATCACCTAACTTTTTAGTAACTGTTGATTGTGAGAACAACACATTACTTAGTACAAGAAAATTTATAAGAATATATTTTTTCATTTTTTTAATGCAATATATATATAATTATATGACTATAAAATTAAAAAGTATTGCAAGTCTAAAGGAGTTCTATTGTTCTATAAGTGTAAAATCTAAATGTTTTCTTTCTAAATCTGTGTGCTTAACTTTTACAACTACTTCATCTCCTAATTGATATATATGTTTTGTGGTTTGACCAACAATTGAATATTGTTTTTCATCAAAAATATAGTAATCGCTTTTTATATCTCTAATTCTCACCATTCCTTCACACTTATTAGAAGTAATTTCTACATAAATACCCCATTCTGTAACACCTGAAATAACACCTACAAACTCTTCTTCTTGGTGATCTTGCATGTATTTAACTTGCATATATTTAATTGATTGTCTTTCTGCTTTAGATGCTAGTTCCTCTCGTTTTGATGCGTGTTTACATCTTACCTCATAATCGTCTTGCTTTGGAGAATTTTTTCCATCTAAATAATGTTGTAACAAACGATGTGTCATCACATCTGGGTAACGACGTATTGGTGATGTAAAATGAGAGTAATAGTTGAAAGCTAACCCGTAATGACCAATATTTTGTGTTGTGTACACAGCTTTACTCATTGTTCTAATAGCCAATGTTTCTATCATGTTTGCCTCTGCCTTACCCTGAACGTCTTTTAGTAGTTTATTCAAACTTTCTGTTGTACTTTTTTTAGTTTGAGTGTCCATTTTATATCCAAAATTAAAAACAATATTTTGTAAAGCAGCTAGCTTTTCAACATCTGGTTCGTCATGAACACGATATATAAATGTTTTATTAGTTGGTTTGTTTTTTTCTTGACCAATGAACTCAGCTACTTTTCTATTAGCTAACAACATAAATTCTTCAATTAATTTATTAGCATCTTTTGCTTCTTTAAAAAATACACCTACAGGGTTAGCTTCTTCATCTAAATGAAACTTAACCTCTACTCTATCAAAAGAAATAGCTCCCTGTTGCATCCTTTTTTTACGAAGAATCTTTGCTAATTCATTTAATTTTAAGGTAGCTTCTACAATATGATCACTTACCTTATAAGATTCATCTGTTATAGATACATTCTCAGGTATAAAGTTTTTCTTTGTTTCTATAATAACTTGTGCTTCTTCGTAAGCAAAACGTTTATCTGAATAAGTGACGGTTCTTCCAAACCATTCATGAATAACTTGTGCTTTTTCATTTATTTCAAACACTGCAGAGAAAGTTAACTTTTCTTCATTAGGCCTTAAAGAACAGGCTCCGTTTGATAACATTTCTGGTAACATTGGAACTACTCTATCAACTAGATAGACGGAAGTTGCTCTACTATAAGCCTCGTCATCTAAAACAGTATTTGGTTGAACATAATGAGAAACATCAGCGATATGAATTCCTATTTCAAAATTACCATTCTCTAATTTTGTAAAAGATAACGCATCATCAAAATCTTTTGCATCTTTAGGATCTATTGTAAAGGTTAGGTCTTTACGCATATCTCTTCTTTTTGATATTTCTTCCTTTGTTATTTCTAACGATAATTTACTAGCGTCTTCTTCAACCTCATTTTCGAATTCGTATGGCAAACCGTATTCTAATAAAATTGAATGAATTTCAGTGTTATGATCACCAGGCTTCCCTAAAACTTGTGTAATTTTACCAAAAGGGTTTTTAGAGTTTTCAGGCCAATCAGTTATAGTAGCTTGAACTTTATCTCCATGCTCTGCTCCATTTATTCTTGCTTTAGATACAAAAATATCTGCATACATTTTCTGATTATCACAAACAACAAAACCAAAGTTTTTACTCATTTGTAAAACTCCTACAAATGCAGTCTTATCTCTTTCTATAATTTCTACAATATCAGCTTCCTGCTTATTACTTCTATTCCTTTTGTATATATATGCTTTTACAGTATCGTTTTGTAATCCTTTTCCTAAATTATTAGAAGGAATAAATATATCTTTTTCAAAATCATCAGATATAAAATATCCATTTCCATTAGAGGTTACGTCTAAAGTTCCTATATGATACTTTCTATCTTCATTTATTTGATATTTTCCCCTATCTATTTCTTTAATTTTTTTAGTTCCTGTTAACTCTGTTAATTTCAGTAATATTTGTGTTTTTCCATCTGTATCAGAAATACCTAATTTACCAGCTATTTGCTTATAATTATAATATTTAGCAGAATCCTCATTAAGTATTTTAAAAATATTTCTTGTTAAATCTTTAATTATATTACCTTTCTTCTTGTAGATTTTTTTCTTTCTACTCATAACTATTTATTCTTTTTTTAATATGTAGTAAAATACAAATTTAAATATCTATTCACATAGTAATAAAACTAATATAATTCAAATTTGTACTTTACTTCTTTAATTAATTTTATTTTATGTTAAATTATTGGTTTTTAATTGCTAACCCTTCTGCTGGAAATACTAATTTTAAAAAATCATGGACTTGTATTCAAAATTTATTGAAGACTAAAAAAATTAAATTTTCTTTCGCTTTTACTCAGTATTCTAAACATGAAATCTTAATTGTTGATGAAGCTATTAAAAAAGGATATAGAAACTTTATTTCTGTAGGTGGGGATGGAACCTTACATCATGTGGTAAACGGAATAATGAAGCAAAGATATACAAAAACATCTAATATAAAACTAGGGGTGATTCCTTTAGGCACAGGTAATGATTGGATAAGAACATATAAAATACCTAATTCAATAAAAAAATCTATTGATGTAATTATAAATAATAGTACTATTATTCAGGATATTGGATGTATTACTCTAACCTCAGGTAAAAAAGAATATTTTAATAATTTGGCTGGGATAGGTTACGATGGATATGTAGTGAAAAATTTAAAGACTTTAAAGAAACTAGGTTCTATCTCTTTTTTGATTAGTGGATTATATAGTTTATTTTTCTATAGGAAAACATATTATAAAGTAATTATAAATAATGATATTATAAATGAAAAGTGTTTAATGATTTTATTCGGAATATGTAAATATTCAGGAGGGGGTTTACAGGTTACAAAAGAACCTGATCCAAAAGATGGATTATTAGATATTACCATAATAAAAAAAATTTCGTTTTTAAATCTAATTTTTAATCTACCTAAACTTTATAATGGTGAAATAGTACATCATAAAAAAGTAACTACATATAAAGTAAAAGAATTAAAAATAATAGCAAAAAATAATTCTATAATAGAAGGAGATGGTGAAATTATAGGAAGTGGATCTTTAAAAGTAACTATTATTCCGAATGCTATTCATTTTTTAATTTTTACAATTTAAACCTTATTAACAATCTATATTATTATTATATATCTTTTTTTATTTTAAATTAAAAATATGATGATTATAATAGTATGTGAATAGTTAATATAGATAAGTGAATATATATTTTGATATATCATTTATTAAAAAAAGTTCACAAGTTGTTAGCTATTTAAACTGTTTAAAATCAACTATAATTACTACTTATTAACAGTGTATATAAATAACTATAAACAGATTTTTATTCATTAAATATAAGTTAATAAGTATATAAAAAGGATAAAATTTTTGTTAACAAAAAGTCATTAAAAAATGATAGCTTTTATTGCGTATGTAATAATTTTTTTTCTATTGTAATTATAATTGAATTAATCAAATCTAGTTCTTAAAAATTACACATACTTCTTAACAATTACATAATTTCCCTTAATAAGCTAGAAAATAAGAAGTTATTAAAAATATTATTATTTTACTTTTAAAAACTGTTGATAACCATATGTATTTGTATTTTTGTTACGATTAACGTTTTTAAAACCAAATCATTATGAATATTTCTATAGGAAATGATCACGCAGGTACAGAATATAAATTTGCGATTTTAGAACTTTTAAAATCAAAAGAAATACTAGTTAAAAATTATGGTACAGATTCTAATGAAAGTGTAGATTATCCAGATTTTGTTCATCCAGTAGCAAAAGATATAGTTTCTAATAAATCAGATTTTGGTATTCTAATATGTGGGAGCGCAAATGGTGTTGCAATGACCGCTAATAAATACAAAGAGGTTAGAGCAGGTTTATGTTGGACTAAAGAAATTGTAGAATTAATTAGACAACACAATAATGCAAATATATTATGTATTCCTGCCAGATATACTTCAATTCCTCAAGCTTTAAAAATGGTAGAAATATTTATATCAACAGATTTTGAAGGAGGGAGACACCAAAAAAGAGTAAATAAAATATCCGCTTGTTAAAGAATGAAAGTTTACGTAAAAAAATTTACAGAATTAACAACGATAGAGTTGTATTACATTCTTCAGCTTAGATCAGAAGTGTTTGTAGTAGAACAAGAATGTATTTTTCAAGATCTTGATAATAAAGATCAAATAGCATATCATGTATTAGGTGTGATAAACGAACAAATAATTTCTTATGCTAGAGTTTTTAATTCTGGTGATTATTTTTCTAAACCTAGTATTGGAAGAATTATTGTAAAAAAAGAAAAAAGAAATTTTAAATACGGTTATCAATTAGTTGAAGAATCTATTCGTTTCATAGATAATAATTTTCAAGAAAAAACAATTATTATTTCTGCTCAAAAGTATCTTACAGAGTTTTATAATTCTCTGGGGTTTATTCAACAAGGAGAAGGATATTTAGAAGACGGTATTCCTCACATAAAAATGGTTAAAAATTAAATTAGTTTTTCCACTTCTTTTACTTTACCGAGGTCCAATCCTTTTAGTAAAATAGCACCTATTCTAACTCTTATTAAACGTAATGTTGGGAATCCTACAACAGCGGTCATTTTTCTAACCTGCCTAAATTTTCCTTCTGTTAACGTAATAGAAATCCAACTTGTTGGACCATGTCTTTCATCTCTAATTTTTTGTGTTCTTTTATTAAAATTTGGAAAAGGAATTATAGAAGATTTACAAGGTTTTGTTATGTATTTTTTACCACTAAATCCTATTTCTACACCCTTTTTTAACTGTGTTATGGCTTTTTTAGTTACAATTCCGTCAACTTGAACATAGTACTCTTTTTCTATTTTTTTACTTCTTATATACTCGCTCACTTTTCCATCTGTAGTTAATAAAAGTAGCCCTTCTGAATTTACATCCAACCTTCCAATTGCCATTGTTTTTGAAGGAAAATTAAAAAACTCACCTAATAGTTTTTTTTTTCTTTTATGAGTATTTACAAACTGTGAGATTGTTCCATAAGGTTTATGAATTATAAAGTGGCGATGGTTAATCATAAAAGAAAAGAAAAATTTAATAAAATTACTATCAAAAATAATCATTTTTAATATATTATTACAAGGCATTTTGTACCTTGTACTACTTTTTAAAAATAAAAACAGCAAGATTTATGTCAGCAGATAAAGAAAAAAAAGCAAAGCTTAAAGCACTTCAATTAACGTTAGATAAGCTAGATAAAACATACGGAAAAGGAGCTGTTATGAAAATGGGTGATAGTATTGTGGAAGAAATAGAAGCAATATCGTCAGGTTCTCTAGGATTAGATTTAGCTTTAGGTGTTGGAGGATATCCTAGAGGGAGGGTTGTAGAAATATACGGACCAGAATCTTCAGGGAAAACTACGTTAACTTTACACGCAATTGCCGAAGCTCAGAAAGCAGGTGGAATTGCTGCTTTTATTGATGCAGAACACGCTTTTGATCGTTTTTATGCTGCCAACCTTGGTATAGATATAGATAATTTAATTATTTCT
>CAZAIL010000002.1:0-35389 GCA_964485155.1 uncultured Flavobacterium sp. | reverse complement strand
GGGCTTGTTATCATTTACAAACAAGACATGATTTGTTCATAATAAATTGTATTTAAAAATTAATTGTTATTTATTTGCACGTGTGCTTAACAAATATAGACGGATTGTGGGTTTGTGCAAGTTTACACCTCTAAAAAAAGCATTATTGTTAATAAAACGCTTCAAATTGTTAATAAGGGATGTGTTTTTTTACTAAAAACTATGAATGTAGCGTTATTAAAGGCTTTAGAGCATTTTGGCTTTGGAGGAAAAATTATACCCATTTAATAGACTTTTAGTATCTAATTTTTTCTTTCCAGAAATTTTAAGTTCTTCAACACAAATATAACCATTCCTAACAGCTACTTTCATTTCTCCTTTTGAAGTAATTATATTCCCAAGTTTATCTTTATGAATAATTTTTTCTTTTTTAATATTATATATTTTAACCAAGGTTATAGCGCCATTATTTTCCATTTCTGACCAAGCACAGGGAAACGGATTTAAGCCTCTTATGTGATTGTATATTTTTTCTAAAGAATTGTTCCAGTTAATTTTACAATTTTCAGAAAAAAGTTTTGGAGCTATTTTTATTGATTTTATCGGTTGTTTTTGAGTAGTAACCTTATTTTCTTTTATATTCAATACGGTCTCAGAAACCAATTCAGCTCCTAAATTCATTAGCTTGTAATGTAATTGACCAACTATTTCATCTTTGTGTATTGAAATTTCTTTTTGAAGAATAATTTCTCCTGTATCTATTTTTTCATCAATAAAAAATGTTGTGACTCCAGTTTTTTCTTCTCCATTTATAATAGCCCAATGAATAGGAGCAGCACCTCTATAAGAAGGCAATAATGAGGCATGTAAATTAAAAGTGCCATACGTTGGCATCTTCCAAACTATCTTAGGTAACATTCTAAATGCTACAACAACTTGAAGTGTAGCGTTCACTGCTTTTAATTCGTTAATAAAAACATCATTTTTAAGGTTGGTAGGTTGAAAAAGATGTAGGTTTTGTTCTAAAGCATATTTTTTTACTGCAGATTGATTTATTTTTCTTCCTCTTCCTGCGGCTTTGTCAGGAGCTGTAATAACCCCCACAACATTATAATTATCTTCAATCAACCTTTTTAGTATAGCAACAGCAAAATCTGGAGTTCCCATAAAAACTATTCGTAAATCTCTCATTTAATAAAAAATTTATTATTGTTCGTGATACCTACCCTGTCTTTTGATAGTAAGTAGCGCAAATGTATTAAAATAGATTTTTCGCCTCCATTTAAACGAAAGATAATTTCTTCTTTTGAAATTTCTTTTTCTTTTTTTAAAAGGTTAATTATTTTTTGATGTAAATCTTTAGAATTGATTTTTTTATTTGAAATACATACATCACAGATAGTGCAGTTGGTGCTATTTTTTTCTCCAAAATATTTTAATAACTGAACACTTCTACAAACAGTATCGTTTTTTATAAAGGAGACTAATTCTTCAGTTTTTTTAATTTGTTGAGTCAAATAGTTTTGAATATTTTTAGAAACCCTATTGATAGTTTTGTCATCCTCTCTGGGAAGTAAGAAAATCAACTCTTCGTTAAAACCTGCCTGGACATAACTTATAATATTCGATTCATCTAATTTTTTTAATTCTTCCATAATACTTGAAGAATTCGTTTGCAGTCTTTTTGCAATATTAAATTCATTAATTTTTATTTCCTTTTGAAAAACACCTCCATAACTTCTAAGAAGAAAATCAATTAGCTTTTTAGAAAGTTTACTGTTAAAACGGTGGTGAAAGAGTTGTTTTCCAGAAATTGTAAATAAAACAGTAGATTTTTGATTAAATTTGCGGCCTATTTGAATAATTCTATTGTTCTCAAGAATTAAAAAAATATTGCTTGTTATCTTATTTTTAAGTTTGTAGGTATCACAAAATGCTAAAAAATTAAAATCAAAAGGCAATTCGATTTGCTCACCTTTAGCTATTTGAAAATATTGATATAGCTTTTTATGTACTTCTTTAATTTCTTTAATTGTTGGAAGATTTTCTAGTGTATTTTTTTTGAATGTTTTGATATCGTTCTCATTTTGTAAAACTACAGAAAAAGACTTTTGACCATTCCTACCACCTCTTCCTGCTTCTTGTACATAGTTCTCAATACTGGTTGGTAAATCTAAATGAATAACCACTTTTACATTAGGTTTATCTATTCCCATTCCAAATGCATTTGTAGCTACTATAATTAGTTTTTCTTCTTTCATCCAAAGATCAAAAGCATTTGTTCTATCTCCTAAAGTCATTCCTCCATGATAAAATGTTGATGAATAACCTTTAGCATTAATGAAATTGGAAATATCTTCTGTTTTTTTTCTTGAGTTTACATATATGATTGTTGGATATGGATTTTTTTTAAAGATCTGTTCTAGTTTTCCTAATTTATTTTCATGACTAAATATTTGATATGCTAAATTATTTCTAAAAAATGATTTTTTAAAAATAGAAACATTTCTTAAATCTAAATTTTTAATAATATCTCTAATTACATCTTTAGTTGCAGTTGCTGTTAAAGCAATCATATTAACATCCGGTAGTGTTTGTCTAATATTCTCTATAAGTCTATAAGAGGGTCTGAAATCATGTCCCCATTCTGAAATACAATGTGCCTCATCTACGGCTATTAAATTAATAGGAATTTCTTTTATTTTTTGAAGAATAAACTCTGATTGTAATCTTTCAGGGGAAAGATATAAAAATTTACAACTACCATATTTAAGATTATCAAACAAGGAAACAATTTCGTCTATACGAGCGTTACTTTTAATTGTTAAAGCTTTAATTCCTTTTTGTTCTAGTTGTTCAATTTGATCTTTCATCAAAGAGATGAGTGGAGATATAACTAAACAAACTCCCTTTTTCATCATAGCAGGAATTTGATAACATACAGACTTTCCTGCGCCAGTAGGAAGTAAAGCAACAACATTTTTATTGGTTAATACGGCTTCAATTATTTCTTCTTGTGAATTTCTAAAAGAACTATGCCCCCAATACTTTTGTAAGATTTCTTTTGGTAACATCATTCATTTTTTTTGAGCTGATTAAGAATAAAGTCTGTTCTTTTTTCTATGGTATCAAAAGGGACTTCCATAATCATATAATTTAATTCTCTGTATGACTTTTGTAAGTATATGTCAATAATAATAGACTCTTCAAAGCTTTCGTAGCGTTCATTGTCTGACGTGAAAATTTCTTTCCACGGTTTAAAAAGAAATACATGATCATATTTGAATTTTAAGCTTTTCGCTTTAAAGAAGTCGGGATAGTCTTTTTTTGTAAAGTCCATATAGGCATGAATATCAGGAATTCCTCTATCAAAAAAAACAAAATCACTTTTATGTGTGATTGCGTCAATATATTGCTTCTCTCTTCCTTCCAGTAGTAATTTACTAAACAAAATTGGTTCCTTTAGGAATAATTGTTCAATGCCTTTTTTTCGAGCCTCTAGAGTTATTTCTCTTGAAATTTCTGACATACAAATAAAACCTCTTCTCTCAAGTTCATCTAATACCGATGATTTACCTGTTCCTGGACCTCCTATAAGCACAATTTTTTTCTGCATAAAACAAAAATATAGTATTAATTTATTATAATGATATAATGATGTAGTTTTGTACCTGTTTATTATTATTAAATTCGAAGACTTTAAAATGAAAGATAGAGCGATTTTTTATCAAAAATTAAAAGTTCAGTTAGATGAAACAACGAAATTCCCTTCAGATTATTTATTTAAATTTATTGTTTCTGCTAAAGGAAACAAAGCAGAACAACTTCAGGAAATATTTGATAATAAAGATGCGGCTTTAACAAAAAAAAAATCTAAAACTGGAAAATATATTAGTATTTCCATAGTTATTAAACTAGCAAATTCAAACGCAGTAATTTCATATTACCAAAAAGCAGGACAAATAGAAGGAATCATATCATTATAACCCTATGAAAAAAGCAATTTTACTGACAATATTATTAATAAATTCACTCAACATCTTTTCACAAAAAGACACAAAAACTCTCGTTACAATAAACGGTGAAGCTACTTCTGTTGCAGATTTCAAGAGAGTTTATGAGAAAAACTTAAATGCCATTGATAATGAAGAATCAAAAAATGTAAAAAATAACCTTGATTTATTCATTAATTTTAAATTAAAAGTAGCAGAAGCTTATCAAATTAGATTGGATACTTTAGCTTCATACAAAAGAGAAATAGAAACCTACAAGAGTCAATTAATCGCTCCTTATCTTCAAGATAAAAATTATTTAAACTTATTAATAAAAGAAGCTTATGACAGAACTAAAACTGAAATCCGAGCAAGTCATATATTAGTTAGACTTCCTCAAAACTATTCATTAAATGATACTTTGAAGAGTTATACCAAAATAATTAACGCAAGAAATAGAGTATTAGCTGGTGAATCTTTTACAAAAGTGGCAAAAGAAATGTCTGAAGATCCATCTGCCAAAGAGAATGGTGGTGATTTAGGGTATTTCTCAGCATTTAAAATGTTGTATGATTTTGAAGATGCTGCCTACAAAACAAAGTTAGGTGAAGTTTCCCAACCGTTTAAAACACGTTATGGGTATCATTTTTTGCAAAACACAGGTTCTAGAACTTCCTTAGGAGAAAGACAAGTTGCTCATATATTGATTAATGATACGACCACAAATGGAAAAATAAAAATTGATGAAGTGTACTCTAAGTTAAAATCAGGAATTGATTTTAAAGAATTGGCAAAAGAATACTCTAACGATAGAAATTCAAAAAACAAGGGAGGTGTTCTTGCCAAATTTGGTTCTGGAAGGATGGTAAAGTCATTTGAAGATGCAACATTTTCATTAGAAACTATTGATGAGTATAGCACACCGATTAAGACAAAATATGGGTGGCACATCGTCAAATTATTAAAAAAACACCCCATACTTTCTTTTGATGAAATGAAGAAAGAAATATCAGATAGGGTTCGGAAAACGGGAAGAGCTAAATTGTCTGATAATGCTGTTTTAAATAGATTAAAATCAGAATATTCTATTGAAGTTAATCAATCTGTTAAAAAAAGCACTAAAAAAAAGAATATTAAAAATATTGATAAAGACTCTTTGCAAAACATACTTTTAACAATCAACCAGAAAAAAATCACTTTAAATGTTTTCATGTCTTATGTCTTAACTAAAAAAAATCTTCCTACGGATGTTTTGTTTAAAAGTTTTGTTGATGCACAAATCCTTACTTATTTTAAGGAAAATTTGGTTAATACAAACCTAGATTTTGCAGATACTTTAGCAGAATATGAAGATGGCTTATTACTTTTTGAATTAATGCAACAGAAAATATGGAATAAATCCATGGATACTATTGCATTAAAAAATTATTTTGAGTCTCATAAAAATAATTACGAGGTTATAGAATTAGAAAGTATTAAGGGAAAGGTAATGAATGATTATCAAACATCATTAGATGAAAAATGGATTAACTCGTTACGTTCCAATAATACTATAAAAATAGATAAGAAAGTTTTAAAAAGTTTAATTAAATATTACAGAAAAGAATCTTGAAATACTACTACTTCATATTAGTAATTATTCTTTATATTTCTTGCGAATCTATAGGTCTACAAAAAAAAGAAACAATAATTGATAAACCAATAGCGTCTGTTTTCAGCAAGAATTTGTACAAAGAAGAAGTTGCATATCTACTTCCAAAAAATATAGACATTAAAGACAGTACTGTTTTAGTAAGAAGTATTATTAATAGTTGGGCGATACAACAGCTATTGTTAAAAAAAGCAGAAGAAAATACTTCTCAGAATGATAATTCTGAGGTAAATAATCTAGTAAGAGATTACAGGCAAGCACTTCTCATTAATGGCTATAAAGAACGGCTTATTAAGCAACAATTAGATACGTTTATAAAACAACAAGAAATAAAAGATTACTATCAGCAAAACAGTAAAAACTTCAGATTAAATGAAGAACTTATTAAAGCTAGATACCTTCACTTTTCGAGTGATTTATTAGACAAGAAGGAAGTCATTAGTTTTTTTAAAAAAGGTTCTATAAGAGATATAGAAAATTTAGAAATAAGACAGTTAACTTTTAAATCTATGATGTTAAATGATTCTGTTTGGACACCATTAGAAAATGTTTTGTTAAAAATGCCATTTTCACGTGGTAATTTGTTAAAAAATTCTAAATTTTTTCAAAAAGAAGATTCATTAGGTTTATATTTGGTTATAGTTAAAGATGTTTTATTAAGGAATCAAATAGCACCATTAAGTTATATAGAACCTACTATAAAACAAATGATTTTACATCAAAGAAAATTACAATTAATTAGAGACATAGAAAAAATAATAGTAAAAGATGCAATTCAAAATAAAAGTTTTAAGATCCATTAGTTTTCTGACATTAATTTTATTATCCACACACAACATAGCAGCACAAAAAGTTAAGATAGATGCTGTAGGGGTAGTTGTTGGAAAAAACATCGTGTTAGATTCTGATATTGCAAAGTTTAAATTAGAACTAGAAAATAGTAGTGAAGGAAAAATAAAAATTTCCGATTGCGAAATGCTAGAACAATTAATGTTGCAAAAATTATTAGCACATCATGCTGTTGTAGATAGTATTGTAGTTTCTGATGCTGAAGTAGATAGTCAGGTAGATAGAAATATCCAATTTTTTAGTCAAGAATACGGGAGTATAGAGAAAGTAGTTGAGGCTTATGGTTTTAATGACATTGATGATCTGAAAAAAGAACTTTTTGGAATAGAAAAAGAGAATGCTTTAATTCAAAGGGAACAAAGTCAGATTACAGAAAATATTGATGTAACGCCAGAAGAAATAAGAATTTATTTCAACGGTCTCAAAGATAAAGGTGAGTTACCAGAATTTCCTGCAGAGATACAAATTGCTCAATTAGTTTTAAATGCAGAAGCTACCCAAGATGAATTAGATAGAATTGTAACAAAACTAAAAGTACTAAAGGAAGAAATAGAAGAAGGTGCAAGTTTTAAGATGAAAGCTATTATAAATTCAAACGATCCAGGGGTTACTCAAAACGGAGGTAAATATTCTATCGATAAAAAAAGCTCATTTATCAAAGAATTCAAAGAAGCAGCTTTTTCTTTAGACGTAAATCAAGTTTCCGAACCATTTAAGTCACTTTTTGGATATCATATTTTACAGTTGCATGAAATTAGAGGTGAAACTAGAATCGCTTCACATATCTTAATACAACCAGATATTCCTCAAGAAAAGTTGGACGAAACGAAAGAAAAAGTAGAGCAGATAAAATCAGATATTCAAAATGGTGTCATCACCTTTGACGAAGCGGTAAAAAAATACTCTCAAGATAAAGACACAAGAAATAATGGAGGGCTAATTGTTAACCCTTACACAGGTGAATCAACTTTTGATTTAACTAGGATGGACCCAGCTTTGTATGCTAGAGTAAATAATTTACAGAAAAGCGAAATGTCTGATGTTTTTTATGATGAGGAACGAGGAGGGAAGAAAATGTATAAAGTAATGATCATGAAAGATAGAACAAATACTCATATTGCAGATATGGTCGAGGATTATGTAAAAGTTCAAAGTCTTGCATTACAAAAGAAAAAACAAGAAACTATTGCAAAATGGTCTAGGGAAAAAATCGGAGATACGTACATAAAAATTAGTAATGAATTTCAAAAATGTTCTTTTGAAAAAAACTGGACTAAAGAAACCGCAAACTAATGTCTGATGTAAATGCTATAGATAACCTAGCTATTAAATTTCAAGATTTAAAAACAGAAATTGGTAAAGTAATTATTGGCCAAGATCAAGCGGTCACAAATGTTTTACTATCTGTTATTTGTGGTGGCCACTCTCTTTTAATAGGAGTTCCAGGCCTTGCAAAAACACTATTAGTTAATACAGTTTCTGATGCTTTAGGATTAGAATTTAAAAGGATTCAGTTTACACCAGACTTAATGCCTTCAGATATTTTGGGTAGTGAAATTTTGGATAATGAAAGAAAATTTACTTTTATAAAAGGACCAATTTTTTCCAATATTATTTTAGCCGATGAGATTAATAGAACTCCACCCAAAACACAAGCAGCTTTATTAGAAGCTATGCAAGAAAAATCTGTTACAATTTCTGGTCATCATTATAAACTAGATTTACCATTTTTAGTTTTAGCTACTCAAAACCCCATAGAACAAGAAGGTACTTATCCGCTTCCAGAAGCTCAATTAGATCGTTTTATGTTCTCTATTAATTTAGACTATCCAAGCTTTGAGGAAGAAGTAGAAGTCGTAAAGAAGACTACAACTAATTCAGTGCCAAAAGCAAGTTCAATATTATCATCAGTAGACATTCTTGAATTTCAACAATTAATTAGAAAAATTCCCGTAGCTGATAATGTAATTGAGTATGCAGTATCTTTAGTAAGTAAAACAAGACCACAAAGTGCAAAAGCAACAGAATTTGTAAATAAATATGTAGATTGGGGTGCAGGGCCAAGAGCATCTCAAAACTTAATTTTAGGTGCAAAAGCTACTGCTGCAATTAAAGGTAAATATTCTCCAGATATTGAAGATGTTAAGTCAGTTGCCATTCCTATTTTATCTCACAGGGTAGTCAAAAACTATAAAGCAGAAGCTGAAAATATTTCAGTTTCTGACATTATTCAAACCTTACTATAATTCCTCTATAGCTTTATAAAAACTAAACATACTACCACCATATTTTTTTGAATAGCTCAAATAATTATTTTCTGATAAATCTGTGTGTTTTGAATGTTCTATAATTAATAGACCACCATCTTGTAACAATTTTTTATCAAAAACAACCTCAATTATTTTAAAAAAATCATCTTGATCCATTTGATAAGGAGGATCAGCAAAGATAATATCAGCTTTTAAAGCTGTTTTATTTAAAAATTTTAAAACATCACTTCTAAAAACGTTGATAGGGAACTCAAATTCAGAAGAGGTTTTATTTATAAACTTTACACAATTAAAGTTGCCATCTACAGCACAAATACTTTTCGCACCTCTTGAAGCAAATTCAAAAGCAATATTACCTGTTCCAGAAAACAAGTCAATTACTGAAACAGTGTCAAAATAATAGTGATTATTTAAGATATTAAACAATGATTCCTTAGCAAGATCTGTTGTGGGTCTTACAGGTAAGTTTTTAGGAGCTGTAATTCTTCTTCCTTTATGTTTTCCTGAAATAATTCTCATCCTAATAAAATAAAATTGGAGTGCTTAGATACCTCTTGTTGATTATCGAAAATAGCATTTTTAGAGTTTAAAAAAGTTATATTTCTAACATATTTATATAAGACCTTAAAGAGGTCAGAATTCTCCTCAATATCACCTGTTAGGGTCAAAATAGTCTCTTCAGAAGATAATTCTAGTTGTTCTAATGTAAATAAAATATGGTAAATGAAATCTTCTTTTGTATCATATTCAAAAATATTAAAAAATTTAAGATTAGCATCTTTTACTACCACAATATCAAACGTGCTGTGGCAAACATTTACATAGAAATGCAGTTTGGAATTAGATTTTAAAAACAACTTTTTAAGTAAAAGACTTGCATGATGTCTATATTCAAATTCACCAAAATTTTGAAAAAGAAAATTATTAATATTGACATATGGTATATATACATTTTTACTATCCATAAAATCTAATTCATCAAAAACAATAAGGTCTGTAGAGATTGTTTTTATAGAATATTTTAAATACTTTTTTAATGTGTCTTCTTTAAAATATTGGTTGGGAACTAGTGTACTTAAATTATTCTGATGAATGACAGTTACAGATTCAAAATCTTCTTGTAATGATTTTTCGTTTTTAAAAACTTCTTGAAGTTTATTTAAAACTAATTCTGGTGATTTTTTAACTTTTATGAATTGATAAGAAGAAAATTCAATAACTTCATTAATACTGTTAGAAATACAAAAAGAAAATCCATCCAAACTGAATTGGATGGATAATTTATTAAAAGAAGTAGCTTCTAAATTGTTATTTAATGTCTTCTTCTTCAAGAGTTGCTTTGTCGTATGATGGAGGCCAATTCCCACCTGTAGTTACTTCATTTAAAGAACCTACAGACACATATTCACCTTTAATTTGGTCACTTTCTATCGCTTCCATTTCTTGTTTAACAAGAGAAATATCCATCCCTTTTAAAAGATTTTTCTTTTCTGTTCTTGCTTCAAAAACAGGAACTTTTAATCCTGCTATTTTTTCTACTAAACCTATTGTTAGTTCAAATTGTTTTCCTTCAACTCCAGGAACACTAAACATATTTTTATAATCAGTATTTTCAAAACTTTTTAAGATCGGTTCATATCCAATTGTGTCTACAATCCTTTTCTCTACAGGAACCATTACCGGTTGCCATCTACTTCCTTTGTTTACTTGTATTACCGTATCTCTGACTTCTGTAATAGCAAACTTTGCACTGTCTATAAATTGAATTAGTCCTTCTTTATTATCAGAGTAGTTTCCATTCACTTTATAATAAGCTAACTCGGCATCTCTAATGATTTTAAGGTTTTGTATAACTTTTACATATTTGATACGTTTGTCTTTATTAAAATTGATAGGTTTCATTATGCCATCGTATATTTTAAAGACTAAAAACGCACCTAAAAAGACAAGCACTAAAGATATTATCCATTTAAATTTCAACGGTAAGTATTTTACTATTAAATAAGCAAAACCAAATGTAGCTACAACAGCTAGAATAATCAGTATAATCATTTTTTATATTTATTTTTTTTCGAGTTAGACAAATCTACAATTTTTTTTCAATGATAAAAATTTTTAAAGACAAATCAATGTATCTTTAACGCTTAATATTCTTCATGTTAAAAAACGCCTCAGATTTTCACAAAGAACTTTTGAAAAAGTTCCCATATCATCCAACCCTTAAGCAATCAAAATTATTTTTATTATTGGTAAATTTTATTTTTTCTGAAGATCATCAATCATTATTTTTATTAAAGGGTTATGCCGGAACTGGAAAAACAACTACCATTAGTACGTTGGTTTCTAATTTATGGAAAACTGAAAAAAAATCAGTTTTATTAGCTCCCACAGGAAGAGCTGCAAAAGTAATTTCAGTTTATTCTAAAAAACAAGCATTTACAATACATAAAAAAATTTATTTCCCAAAGAAACAACAAAACGGATCTATAGATTTTGTGTTACAAACCAATAAACATACCAACACAATTTTTATTGTAGATGAAGCTTCAATGATTCCAGACAGACCTCAAAATGGAAAACTCTTTGAAAAAGGATCTTTATTAGATGATTTAATATCCTATGTTTATTCAGGTCATCATTGTAAGTTAATTTTAATTGGTGATACTGCACAGTTACCTCCAGTAAAATTAAGTATCAGCCCAGCCCTTGAAGAAGACCGTTTAGAGAATGAATACAATAAAAATGTACACAAGATTGAACTAGATGAAGTTACCCGTCAGCACGAAAATTCTGGAATTTTAGCAAATGCAACAGTTTTAAGAACTCTCATAGAAAATGATATATTTCATTTTAAGTTTGATTTAGGTTTTCCAGATATAGTTCGCTTGGTCGATGGTTATGATATAGAAGATGCTATCACCGGATGTTATGATAACGATGGTGTAGAAGATACCGCATTTATTGTTCGTTCTAACAAAAGAGCCAATCAGTATAACCAGCAAATTCGCTCTCAAATTCGTGGACAAGAAAATGAAATTTCTACTGGGGATTATGTGATGGTAGTAAAAAATAATTATTATTGGCTTAAAGATTCTTCAGATGCTGGTTTTATTGCAAATGGTGATACTTGTGAAGTCTTACGAATTAATGCCATTAAAGAGTTGTATGGTTTTCGATTTGCTGAAGTAAACATAAGAATGATAGATTATCCAGACCAACAACCTTTTGAGACTGTATTGATTTTAGATACGCTTACAAGCGAAACTCCTTCTTTAACATATGAAGAGTCTAACAAATTATATGAAGCTGTTAGAGAAGACTATTCAAATGAAAAATCTAAATATAAGCAACTCCTAGCTGTGAAGAAGAATCCTTTTTTTAATGCCTTACAAGTAAAGTTTTCATATGCTATTACCTGTCACAAATCTCAAGGTGGACAATGGAAGACCATTTTTATAGAACAACCATATTTACCTGAAGGGCCATCTAAAGAATATCTCCGTTGGCTATATACAGCAATAACTAGAGCACAAGAAAAATTATATTTAATTGGTTTTAAAGAGGAGTGTTTTGAAAATGATTAGCGAAATAAATAACTAAAAAATAACCTTCCGTAATCGTTTCCTTTATTGTTTTTTAAGCCATTTATTTTGTTGCTATGAAAGTGATATGAATATCCAAAATTCCATCTTTCAGTTGTGAATTTATATCCAATTTCAAAATCAAAACGTATGGATTTCGGATTAAATGTTACAGGACTCTCTTTATTAAATAGACTTCCTTGAATGGTAGCATCATATGCAACATAGGTAAGTGAAGTTAAATAATAAATAAAAGATTCTAAACCTCTTACATACGAACTATTGTCGTTATTTAGATGCGTGTTAAAAGCAGTAGAGTTATTGATAGGTTGTAATTCTCTAAATCCAACTCTTCCCATAAAACCTGCCGTGGCTTCGTTAAAAACCGTTCCTATTTTAAGTTTTCCTAAAAAATTAATATCTAAATGTTTGGAATTATTAGTCTCTAAAACTTTGTAATACTCTGTATCAAAATTAATCGCTAAAGTATTTTTAATTTGATATTTCCATCCGTCTGGACTTCTAAAATTATAAATTGTATGAATTGCTTCTTGTAATTCTTTTCCAAAGGCACTTTTACCAACAACACCAAACTGAATGTTGTTTTTTAGAATGGTTTTATTTTTATAAACTCTAGCGATACCAAAATTACCATACATATAGCCAGCAAAAGGTCTGTCATGTAAATTTACATTTAGGATAGTAGATTTATAAGGGGTGTAAATATGATGACCAATTTCAATTTCAATTATTTTTTTATCTAGCTTTTTAATGTCTGATGTTAGATACCTATAGGTGAAAAAGATTCCGTTGCTGTAGTATCTATCTTTTGATTTGGATATATATAAATCATTATCTGTTGTTAAGTTAAATTCTTTTGAAAATTTTTGCTGCGAAAAGCTTGATGAAGATAAAAATAATAAAAGCAAATAATAATAAAATTTCATATTCACAAATATAAAAGTTAATAAAGCAAGAAGAATTAAAATGTGTTAAAAAAAAGTAATATTTTAGGGGTCAATAATTTTATAAATGGCAGAATCTAAACCGATAATAGAAGCAGACGATTTTTTGAGATGCAATTCATCAAAAGAACTTATTTCGATTATGAAAGCAAAAGGTATTCCACATCAAAAAGTGTTGGATTCTCTTGACTATGAAAAACAATTAAGGTATTTGCAAATTGAATTGGTAAAACTTCAGCAATGGGTGTTAAAAGAAAATAAAAGAGTAGCTATTGTCTTTGAAGGAAGAGATGCTGCAGGAAAAGGTGGAAGTATTAGACGTTTTATGGAACATTTAAACCCAAGATCCTCTAGGTTAGTAGCCCTTGATAAACCGACTAAGGTAGAAAAAGGACAGTGGTATTTTCAGCGTTATATAAAAGAACTACCAAATCCAGGAGAGATTGTCTTTTTCGATAGAAGTTGGTACAATAGAGCAGTAGTAGAACCAGTTATGGGTTTTTGTTCTGATACAGAATATAAAGATTTCTTAGTGCAAGTTCCAGAATTTGAACATATGTTGTATGAAGATGGCTTAATTATTATAAAATTTTGGCTCTCTATTTCTAAAGAAGAACAACTGAAGCGTTTTAATGCTAGAAATGATAACCCGTTAAAAAGATGGAAGTTTAGTCCTGTAGATAAAAAAGGACAAGAACTATGGGAAACTTATACCCATTATAAAGAAGAAATGTTTAGTAAAACTCACACTTCTTATTGCCCTTGGATGCTTATCAAAACTAATAATAAAAAAACGGCTAGACTTGAGGTGATGAGATATGTGCTTTCTAAATTTGATTATAAAGGAGATAAGGAGGCAACAACAGCCTTAACTCCTGACCCAAATGTTGTAATGCGTTATTATAGATCTACTTTTCAAATTGATTAAATATGGACAGAAAATTAACTTCTTCAGAGTTAAAAAAACTAAATTCTAAAAAGGCTTTAAGAGCAATTTTATCTAGAGAACCTATTAACATAGAGAGAATATTACGATATGTAGATTATGAGCGTAAGCTAATAAAACTTCAAACAGAAGTAATTAAATTACAAACTTGGGCAATTAAAAACAATGAAAGAGTTATTGTATTATTTGAAGGAAGAGATGCTGCAGGTAAAGGTGGTGCTATTAGAAGAATTACCGAAAGAATTAATCCCAGACATATTAGAATTGCAGCACTTCAAAAACCAACAGAAGATGAACAAACACAATGGTATTTTCAACGTTATATAGAGCAATTTCCAAAAGCCGGAGAAATGATTTTCTTCAATAGAAGTTGGTATAACAGAGCTGTTTTGGAACCTGTTAACGGTTTTTGTTCAGAACAACAATATCAAACATTTATGGGGCAAGTAAATGATTTTGAAAGAATGATTTTAGAATCAGGAATTCATTTGGTAAAAATTTACATGTCAATATCAAAAAAAGAGCAAGCAAAACGATTTGAAGAAATAAAAACCGACCCTTTAAAACAATGGAAAATGTCTCCTGTAGATGAAAGAGCTCAAGAACTCTGGGATGATTACACTAAATATAAACAAGCTATGTTTGATGTTACCGATACAGAAAAATCACCATGGAAAGTAATTAAAGCAAACAGAAAAACAGAAGCAAGGGTGAATGCTATTAATCATATTTTAGAGAAAATACCTTATAATGAGGACATTAAAATTTAATTAAACTAAAGTTTTAACTTCATTAAAAAGAAAATACATCTCTGAAGCGATTTCTGAGTTAGTTTTTAAATAAGTTATTTCCTGGTCCGGAGATCCATCTGAATGTTTAGGATCTTTATAAGGCAAATGATATCGATGTGTTGCTTCCGGAATAAACGGACATTTTTCATCTGCATGATTACAGGTTGTTAACACAATATATGGAGTTGTATTGACAGAATTATCATAGGTTTTTGAAAAAGCAAGCAATGAATCATCAACATCACTACAGGTGATCTTATACGTCGGATTTGAATGAGAAAAATTTTCTACAGTAAATGTAAAACCAACTTCTTTTAAGGTTTGAACTGTATTTCTATGAAAAGCAGTAACCTCTGTCCCACCAGACAATGCATTAATGTTAAGGTTAAAATATTTAGCAGCAAAGAAACACCAAACTTGTCCAAGTTGACTTCTTCTAGAATTATGAGTACAAATAAAATTAATATTTATGTGACTGTCATTAAACACATAATTTATAGCTATTTTATCAGCTATTTTTAATAATTCTTTCTTTCTCTCTTCATTAATAATAATGTTTTTATAAGAATTTTCAAAGAAATCTTTTGTCTTGTTAGTATCAGTATTATACATCTTCTTACTTTTGCTACAAAGATACCATAACAAGAAATAAATAAATATTAAGTAAAAGTTAACAAAGTGTTTAAAATAGGGAAACAAGTTGCAGTATTAGATGATGTTTTAAGAGGTGTCATTATCGATATTAATAATGAAGTTATTAATCTTAAGGATGTTGATGGGATGATTTATCAATTCAATCAAAATGAATTAGTAATTATTGAACAAGATCAACACCAATTATCAAAATATTCAGACATCAACAACCCCTTATTAAAGGATAAGTTAAAAGATCATGATAATAAAGGGACTCGTTTTAAGAAAGATAAAAATGAAGTAACATTAGAAGTAGATTTACATATCAATCAATTGATAAAAACTACTAAAGGGATGGATAATTTTGAGATACTTTCACTTCAATTAGAAACAGCCAAAAAGAAGATTGAGTTTGCAATAACAAAACGTATTCCAAAAATTGTATTTATACATGGAGTAGGAGAGGGTGTTTTAAAAAGTGAACTTCATTACTTATTTGGTAGATATCCTGTTAGATTTTATGATGCATCTTATAAAAAATATGGACTTGGAGCTACAGAAGTTTATGTATTTCAAAATTTAAAGTCATAATTAATAAATACTTTTACAGTATGAAAAAAGTTTATCTAGACAACGCAGCAACTACATCAATAGATCCTTCTGTAATTGAGGTTATGCACCGCTCAATGCAAGAGAATTTTGGAAATCCTTCTTCTAGCCATCAGTATGGAAGAAAAGCAAAGAATTTGATAGAGAATGCTAGAATAAATATTGCAAATTTATTTCATGTTACTGCTAGTGAAATCATTTTCACTGCTGGAGGTACTGAAGCAGATAATTTAATTCTTCAAAATGCTGTAACTAATTTAGGTATTGAGCGAATTATTAGTTCTAAAATAGAACATCACGCAGTTTCTCATACGATTGATTTTTTAAAAGATAAGTATTTAATAGATACTGAATATGTTAGCATCAATTCATCAGGAGAAATATCACTAGACCATTTAGAGAAACTTTTAAAAAAATCTAAAAAAAAGACTTTAGTGAGTCTTATGTTTATTAATAATGAAATTGGTAATATTTTACCAATAAACAAAGTATGTGATTTGTGTGATAAATATCAGGCATTATTCCATTCTGATACTGTCCAAGCAATCGGTCATTATTCTATTAATTTACAAAAAACGCCTATTGATTTTATGGTTGCTAGTGCTCATAAGTTTCATGGTCCAAAAGGAGTTGGTTTCGCATTCTTCAAAAAGGGTTTTGGAATCCAACCATTATTTTATGGTGGTAATCAAGAAAAAGGAGCAAGGTCTAGTACAGAAAACGTTCATGGAATTTTAGGAATGGAAAAAGCTTTATTATTAGCTACAGAAACCCTAGAAGCAGATAAATCTAACATGAATTCATTAAAGTTATATTTTATCAATAGTCTAAAAAAGTTAAGTTCTAGAATTCGATTTAATGGAATGTCTTCAAAATTAGAAGAAAGTAGTTGTACAATTTTAAATGTTTTGTTACCTATATCTAATGAGATGCTTATATTTAATTTAGATCTTCATGGAATTGCTGCATCAGGTGGAAGTGCATGTCAAAGTGGTAGTAACAAAGGGTCACATGTTTTACACGAAATTTTAGATCAAAAAGATAAGGAATTAAGCTCTATTCGCTTTTCATTTAGCCGATTTACAAACAAAGATGAGATTGATTATACTATAAGTAAAATAAAAGAACTGTTATAAAGAAGCTCTTTTATGCTTTAAATCTTTTTGTCAACTAGGTTTAAACTTTTTTTTTAAGTAAAAAAAAGCCAGTAATAATGACGAATGAAATTTGTGGAAAAGACTATAGTTTGTTGTTTGTATTAACTCTTACCAGATTTGTCATATTGACGTATCATAAAAAATGCCCAAAGTAGAACACATGCTATTACAAATATGGAAGAGTAAATTACAATATTATCTGCGCTCACGGTCGATTAATTTTATAAAAATTAAAACTCCTAATAAAGTTGGAACCCAAAGCCCCAAGAAAATTCCATGTAATTTATTTCCAGTTAAGAATAAGTATTCAGCAACTGAAATTATTAAAGCACAAACCGAAAGCATCAGAAAGTTTGCAAGTCCTATTTTTTTGAGAAACTTCATTGTTAAAATAGATTTTATATAAAAATAGAAAAATTTAATAATTTCAACTATTATTATTATCAGTTTTTCACAATTTTTGGAATTATATCATTATTAAAATATTTATCTGTATAATTTTAAAAATGAATTAAAATAATAGTGAACCTATCTATTTTCAAAGCCTAAATTACTTATGTCATTTAATTTAGGGCAGAGACCTAATAATTTTTTGTACTTTTCCTAAAAATAAAAGCTCATTTTTTTGAATACAAAAACTCGCAAAGATCAAATCATCAAAATATCTGCAAAGCTTTTTAAAGAGAAAGGCTATTCTGCCGTTACAATGAGAGATATTGCCAAAGCTCTAGATATTAAAGCAGCTAGCCTTTACAATCATATAACGAGCAAGCAAGATATCTTAAAATATGTTATTATATCTTTAGCAGAAGAGTTTACTAATGCTATGAATACTATCCATTCATCTTCAGAAAGTAATATTCATAAATTACATCAGATTATTGCACTTCATGTAGATATAGCCCATAGAAATCCCTATGAAATGGCATCATTAAACAATAATTGGATGCATTTAGAAAAGGACATTGCTTATTTTTTAGAATTAAGAGAAAGCTATGAAAATAATTTTAGAAATATTATAAATCAAGGAATAGCTAGTGGAGAGCTTACCAATCTTAATTCTGAAGTAATTGTGTTTTCTATTCTTTCAACATTACGCTATTTATATCTGTGGATTCCTGAAAAAGACGATGTAAATCCATCTGAAATTTCTATTAGCTTAAGTCACATACTTATTCAAGGAATTATAATTAATAATAAATAAAATTATTTTTTGTACTTTTGACAAGTAAACTAACGATTGTTAGTTTTTAATAGTAGGTAATTTATTTTTTCAATGACAGAATTTTACCAGGTAAAAATCGCTGAAGTTTATAATGAAACAAAAGATACGGTTGTCATTGCTTTTGATATACCGGTTCATCTTCAAAAATCATTTTATTTTATTCAAGGACAATACCTAACTATAAAAATTACCATAGATGGTGAAGAAATAAGACGATCGTATTCTTTATGTTCAAGCCCGCTAGATAACGAATGGAAAGTAGCGGTCAAACAAATTTCAGGTGGTGTGTTCTCAACCTATGCCAATACCAAGTTAAAAACAGGTGATTGTATAGATTTAATGAAACCAGCAGGTAAGTTTCATGTAGATCTATCGATAAAAACACCTAAAAATTACATAGCATTTGCTGCAGGAAGCGGAATTACTCCTATGATGTCAATCATTAAAACACATTTATTATCAGAACCAGAAAGCACATTTAAATTGTTCTATTTAAATCGTACAGTAAAATCGATTATCTTTAAAGAAGAAATAGAATATCTTAAAAATCAGTTCTTTGGAAGATTTCAAGTGTTTTATTTTTTAACTCAAGAACAACGAGATATTCCATTTTTAAATGGTCGTTTTGATACTGATAAACTAAAAGTTTTAACAACTACGTTTATTGATATAGAAGACACCAATGATTGTTTTATCTGTGGACCTCAAGAAATGATTTTCCTAATTAGAGATCATTTGATTGCTGAAGGATTAGACAGAAATAACATTCATTATGAATTGTTTTATTCTGGCACTTTAAAAAATGTTAAAAACCACATAGTAGAAGTTCTTGATAAAAAAGTTGAAGGAATAGACATCACTATTATTGATGGTGGAAAAGAATTTCATTTTATAATGAGTGAAGACTTTGATACCATTTTAGATGCAGCATTGGCTAATGGTATAGACCTTCCTTATGCTTGTAAAGGCGGAGTTTGTAGTACTTGTAAGTGTAAAGTGATAGAAGGTTCTGCAGAGATGAAAATTAATTATGCTTTAGATGAAAGCGAAATAAAACAGCAGTTGGTCTTAAGTTGTCAAGCTGTTCCTTCAACAGATAAAGTAGTTGTAGATTTTGATGTATAAACCTTAAAACTCAAGAAATGAGTAAAGAAAAAATAATAACCATAGAAGCTCACCAAATTTTAGAAGCACAATTTGAAGCACGTATTCTTCGTGATGAAAAAATTGAAGCAAAAGATTGGATGCCAGAAAAATATCGTAAAACTCATATTAGACAAATTTCTCAGCATGCGCATTCTGAAATTGTAGGAATGCTTCCTGAAGGAAATTGGATTACAAGAGCGCCTTCTTTAAGAAGAAAAGTAGCATTGTTGGCAAAAGTTCAAGATGAAGCCGGACATGGGTTGTATTTATACAGTGCTTGTGAAACATTAGGTATTTCAAGAGAAGAATTATATGAACAGTTACATGCTGGAAAAGCAAAGTATTCAAGTATTTTTAACTACCCCACAGTAACTTGGGCAGATATGGGAGCTATTGGTTGGTTGGTAGATGGTGCAGCAATTATTAATCAAGTTCCATTGTGTAGTACTTCCTATGGTCCGTATGCAAGAGCGATGGTTCGTGTATGTAAAGAAGAAAGTTTTCATCAACGTCAGGGCTTTGAAATTATGGTTAAATTAACAAATGGTTCACTTGAACAAAAAGAAATGGCACAAGATGCGCTAAATAGATGGTGGTGGCCAAGTTTAATGATGTTAGGTCCTACTGATGCAGAATCTGTTCATACAGAACAATCAATGAAATGGAAGCTAAAAAGAAAATCTAATGACGAATTACGTCAGCAATTTATCGACCAAACAGTTCCACAGGCAGAATTAATAGGATTAAAAATTCCAGATAAAGATCTTAGATGGAACGAGGCAAGAGGAAGTTATGATTTTGGGGAGATTAATTGGGATGAGTTTTGGCAAGTAGTGAAAGGTCATGGTCCATGTAATAAAGAACGAATAAATGCTAGAGTAGATGCTTGGAAAGAAGGAGAATGGGTAAGAGATGCAGCAATGGCATATGCTGAAAAAAAGAAGAATATAGATAAAGCCGTATAAAATGAAAAAAAACTGGCCGCTTTGGGAAGTATTTGTAAGAAGTAAAAATGGATTAGAACACCGTCATTCTGGAAGCTTACACGCTGCAGATGCAGAAATGGCTCTAGAAAATGCTCGAGATGTCTACACCAGACGAAATGAAGGAGTAAGTATTTGGGTGGTATCCTCTAATAATATTACTGCATCAAATCCTGAAAATAATGGAGAATTGTTTGAGCCTGCTCAAGACAAAGTATACCGTCATCCAACATTTTATGAACTACCTGACGACGTAAAACACATGTAATGAAAGAATATTTATACAAATACATATTAGGAATTGCTGATAATTCATTAATTCTTGGTCAGAGACTTGGAGAGCTCTGTGGACACGGCCCAAGCTTAGAAATAGATATTGCATGCACCAATATTTCCTTAGATTTATTTGGGCAGTCAAGGAGTTATTACCAGTATGCATCAACAATTAAAGGGGAAAATACAACAGAAGATGATATCGCTTTTTTACGAAAAGAAAGAGAGTACCTGAATTTACTATTAGTAGAACAGCCAAATAGAAATTTTGCACATACCATGGCAAGACAATTTTTATTTGATTATTATCATCTATTGTTATTAAAAGAACTAGAAAAGAGTACAGATTTTACATTATCAGCCATTGCTAAAAAATCAATCAAAGAGGTGAGTTATCATGCTCGATTTTCTTCAGATTGGATAAAACGCTTAGGAAATGGAACAGCTTTTAGTCATGATAAAATTCAAAGAGCTATTGATTCATTGTGGACTTATACTGATGAATTATTTCATCAAACAGAGGCAGATAAAACGATGGTATCTGAAGGAATTGGTGTAGATGTAACAAAATTTAAAGAAATTTATCTCCAGAAAGTTTCAGACATTATTAAAGAAGCCACATTAAAAACCCCTGAAACAACATGGTTTCAAAAAGGTGGAAAACAAGGCGTTCATACAGAACACTTAGGCTATTTATTGAGTGATTTACAATACATGCAGAGAACATATCCTAACATGGAGTGGTAAAAAACAAATAACCAAATCTGATTCCTGAATGAAGAAAAAAAATTCTTCATTTAATATTAATTATGATAACAACCGAACAACAAATAATAGACAGAGAATTAATTTCAATTTTGGAGCAAGTTTCAGATCCAGAAATTCCAGTCTTGTCCATTATGGAAATGGGAGTAGTTCGTTCGGCTATCCTAGAAAATGAAATTGTAAAGGTAGCTATTACGCCAACCTACAGCGGTTGCCCAGCTATGGATGTTATTGGTGATGACATTCAAAGGGCTTTGTTAGATGCAGGATATACATCAGAAATTAAACTGATTCTTGCACCAGCTTGGACTACTGATTGGATTACACAAAAAGGAAGAAAAGCGTTGCAAGACTATGGGATTGCTGCTCCTCTTGATCCAATTGCAGATAAAGAAGCCTTGTTAGACGAAAAGAGAATCGTAGGATGCACCAATTGTGGTTCTCAAAACACAAAATTAGTAAGTCAATTTGGCTCAACAGCATGCAAAGCTTTATTCAAATGCGATGATTGCCAAGAACCGTTTGACTACTTTAAATGTTTAAAATAAATATGAGTAATACAATTCAATTAAAAATAGAAAATAAAATAGCCTTTATCACACTAAATAGACCAGAGGTTTTTAATAGTTTTAATCGTGAAATGGCTTTAGCATTGCAAGATAGTTTTGATGCATGTGAAGCAAATGATGCCGTAAGAGCTATTGTTTTAAGCGGCAAAGGAAAAGCATTTTGTGCTGGTCAAGATTTAAAAGAAGTCACCACTCCAGAGATTAATCCGGGGTTTAAAAAAATATTAGAAGAACATTACAATCCAATCATTACAAGAATTAGGGAGATTAAAAAACCAGTAATTGCTGCTGTCAACGGAGTTGCAGCAGGAGCAGGTGCTAATGTAGCTTTAGCTTGTGATATTGTTATTGCTGATGAAAGAGCAAGTTTTATTCAAGCATTTAGTTTAATTGGGTTAGTTCCTGATAGTGCAGGAACATATTTTTTACCACGATTAATCGGATTCCAAAAAGCATTAGCTTTGGCAATGTTAGGTGATAAAATTGGAGCAAAAGAAGCTGAAAAATTGGGAATGATTTATAGGTATGTATCATCTGAAGAGTTCGAAGAAACCGTCAACAAATTGGCTGATAAATTGGCAAATATGCCAACTAATGCACTAGGGATGATTAAAGAGTTATTTAATAAATCAATGAACAATTCATTAGAAGAGCAATTGGCAATGGAATCTAAATATCAAATAGAAGCTGCAGAGAGTAATGATTATAAAGAAGGAGTCGCTGCTTTTATTGAAAAAAGAAAACCAAATTTTAAGGGGAGATAAAACTTAAAACCGAAAAAGTCTAAACCGACAAAGTACACATTAAATAATTTTTACCTTTTATATTTTTTTATTTAAAATTATGATCAACAAAGTAGGAATAATAGGTTCAGGAACCATGGGAAATGGTATTGCACAAGTGGCTGCTAGTTCAGGTTGTAAAGTGAAATTATACGACACAAATCAAAATGCATTAGATAAAAGCAAAGCAGCTTTAGAAAAAGTATTAATTAGATTAATTGAAAAAGGAAGTATTGATTCTGATGAAAAATCAAGAATTCAAAAGAATATTTCTTATGTAAATACCTTAAAAGATTTACACGATTCTGATTTGACTATTGAGGCTATCGTAGAAAATTTAGATATTAAACAAAAAGTTTTTTCTGAATTAGAAAACTATGTTTCAGATGATTGTATTATCGCGTCAAATACTTCTAGTTTATCAATAGCATCCATTGCGGCTTCTTTGAAAAACTCGAAACGTTGTGTTGGAATTCACTTTTTTAATCCAGCTCCATTAATGAAGTTGGTTGAGGTCATTCCTGCGATTCAAACATCTTATGAAGTCTTAGAAAAATCAATTGATACGATTGCTAGTTGGAAAAAAGTTGTAGCTGTCGCCAAAGATACACCTGGTTTTATAGTGAATCGTGTGGCAAGACCTTTTTATGGTGAAGCCTTAAGGATTTATGAAGAAGGGTTGGCTGATTTTGCAACAATAGATTATAGTTTAAAGACCTTGGGAGGTTTCCGTATGGGGCCTTTTGAATTGATGGATTTTATAGGAAATGATGTAAATTATACAGTCACAGAAACTATTTTTAAGGCGTTCTATTTTGATTCAAGATATAAGCCTTCATTTACTCAAAAACGTTTTTCAGAGGCAGGTTACTTGGGAAGAAAATCAGGAATTGGTTACTATGAATATGATGTGAATGGACGTGTTGTCATTTCGAGTGAAACAAACAAATCTCATGATGAAAAGCTAGCAAAACAAATTTTTGAAAGAGTCTTAGTTATGCTAATTAATGAAGCAGCTGATGCATTGTTTTTAAACGTTGCTTCTGCGGAAGATATTGACACTGCAATGACCAAAGGCGTGAACTATCCACAAGGATTATTAGCTTGGGCAAACGAAAAAGGAATTGACTGGTGTGTTACAACCATAGATAGTTTATACAATGAATATCATGAAGATAGATACCGATGCAGTCCGTTATTAAGAAAGATGAATCGAGAAAAGAAAACTTTTTTTAAATGAAAGGAACACAAATCCCTTATAAAATGCTAAGTCAAGATGCTTATAGCCAGTGGTTAGGAGTTAAAATCTTAGAATGTGAAGTAGGACGATGCAAAATTGGAATGACTATACGAAAAGATATGTTAAATAGTATGGACAAAGCTCATGGAGGAGTTAGTTATTCATTGGCAGACACAGCATTTGGATTTGCAGCAAACACACATGGAAAGTTTGCGGTTTCAATTGAAACATCTATTAATCATATAGAAGCTTTAAGTGAAGGAGATATTTTAGTTGCAGAATCTGTTATTGAGAAAGTAACTAATAAATTAGGCTTTAACATTATTGAAGTCAAAAGAGGAAACGAATTAGTTGCCTTGTTTAAAGGTGTAGTATATAGAACACAGAAAGAATGGCAAGAGTAACTAATTTATATAACATTTCTAACTTGATGAGGAGTCAATACTAATAATTATGAAAGAAGCATATATCATAGATGGAATTAGAACACCTATTGGAAATTACAAAGGAACTTTGTCCGCTGTTCGTGCAGACGATTTAGGTGCCTTAGTAATCAAAGAATTGGTAAAAAGAAATCCAACCATACCAAAAGAAGCATATGATGATGTAATTATGGGATGTGCAAATCAGGCAGGAGAAGACAATCGTAATGTAGCGAGAATGTCATCTTTGTTAGCTGGATTGCCTTTTACAGTTCCTGGAGAAACAGTAAACCGTTTGTGTAGTTCAGGATTGTCTGCAATTATACATGCAAATAGAGCTATAAGATCAGAAGATGGTGATGTTTTTATTTCAGGCGGTATAGAAAATATGACTAGAGCTCCATATGTAGTTGGTAAGCCTTCTACCGGATTTGGAGGAGATTCTAAAATGCATGATTCTACCTTTGGATGGCGTTTTATCAACCCTAAAATGGAGCAATTATTCGGAACAGACGGAATGGGAACTACCGCCGAAAATCTTGTTGATAAATATAATATTTCTAGGGAAGATCAAGATCAGTTTGCCTATTGGAGCCAGATGAAAGCTACTAAGGCTCAAAATAATGGAAGACTGGCTAAAGAAATTATACCCGTAGAAATCCCACAACGTAAAAAAGACGCCATACAATTTTCAAAAGATGAATTTGTAAAACCAGCATCATCAAAAGAAATCTTAGCGAAGCTTCGTCCTGCTTTTAAGAAAGAGGGAGGAACTGTGACAGCAGGAAATTCATCAGGCATCAATGATGGAGCCGTAGCAACTATCATTGCATCTGAAGAAGCGATTAAAAAATATAATCTAATACCAATGGCAAAAATTGTAAGTTCTGCTGTGGTAGGAGTAGAACCAAGAATCATGGGAATTGGACCAGTACAAGCATCTAATAAAGCATTAGAGAAAGCAGGTTTGACGATGAAAGATATTGATATTATTGAATTAAATGAAGCTTTTGCAGCACAAGCTTTGGCATGCACAAGAGCTTGGGGTTTGGCAGATGATGATGTAAGAATAAATCCGAATGGTGGTTCAATAGCTATAGGACATCCATTAGGAGTTACAGGAGCTAGAATTGTTTATTCTGCAGCATTGGAATTACATGAACAACAAAAGAGATATGCATTAATTACTATGTGTATTGGTGTTGGACAAGGGTATGCAGCAATTATTGAACGAGTTTAAAAATTTTTAAGGAATGAGTAAGATTCAACATTACGTAAAGGGTCAATGGACAGAAGGAAAAGAAGAAGGAGTACCAATTTTTGATGCAATTACTGGAGAAGTCATCTCTAATATTGCTATTGAAGGCTTAGATATTCCGGAAATTCTTCAATACGGAAGAACCAAAGGAGGTGAAGTACTTCGTAAAATGACCTTTCAAGAACGTGGAAACATGCTAAAGAAATTAGCATTTTATCTTACTAAACGTAAAAATGAATTTTATGACTTAAGCTACAGAACTGGAGCAACACGTCTTGATAGTTGGATAGATATAGAAGGAGGTTTTGGAAACTTATTTGCCAATGCTTCACTACGAAAGTTATTTCCAAATCAATTATACCATGTAGAGGGTGATGCAATAGATTTATCTAAAGGTGGGCGTTTTATGGCACATCATATTATGGTTCCTAAAAAAGGGGTTGCTGTTCACATTAATGCTTTCAACTTTCCAGTATGGGGTATGCTAGAAAAGTGTGCTGTTAATTGGATGGCTGGAGTTCCTGCTGTTGTATTACCAGCACCATCTTCGTCATATTTAGCAGAAGCTGTTGCAAGAGTGATGATAGATTCTGGAATTTTACCAGATGGAGCCTTGCAAATCATTAACGGAACTATTCAAAATATTTTAAATACTGTAGAATCTCAAGATGTAGTCACTTTTACAGGTTCCGCTGCCATAGGACGAATTTTAAAAGCACATCCTAGAATTATTCAAGAAGCTGTTCCCTTTACTATGGAAGCAGATTCATTAAATGCATCTATCTTAGGAGAAGATGCAGTTCCGGGAACACTAGAATTCGACTTATTTATCAAAGAAGTAAAAAAAGAAATGACGGTAAAGGCTGGTCAGAAATGTACTGCTATTCGTCGTATCATTGTTCCAATAAATTTAGTTGAGGATGTACAAATTTCTTTAGGAAAAGCTTTAGATAAGATAACTATTGGTGATCCAAGATTAAAAGATGTTAGGATGGGGTCTTTAATCAGTAAACAACAGGTTGAAGCTGTTCGAAATTCTGTAGAGGATATCTCTAAAGAAGCAACCTTGGTTTATGGAAGCTTAGATACAATAGAAACTATTGGAGCAGATGCTAAAAAAGGAGCGTTTGTTAGTCCAATTTTGTTTAGGGCTGACAACCCTCTAGAAAACTCAGTGATTCATGAGCGTGAAGCTTTTGGTCCAGTAAGTACTATTATGCCCTACAATAACTTAGAAGAAGCCATTACTTTAGCTCAGATGGGTAAAGGTTCGTTAGTGTCTTCTATAGTGACAAATGATGATAAAATTGCGAAGGAATATGTTCTAAATGCTGCAAGTCATCACGGTAGAATTTTAGTCTTAAATAGGGAAAGTGCTAAAGAAAGTACAGGACACGGTTCTCCATTACCTAGTTTAACTCATGGTGGTCCAGGAAGAGCTGGAGGAGGTGAAGAAATGGGTGGTATACGTGGTATAAAACATTATCTACAACGTACCGCAATTCAGGGCTCTCCTTCTATATTAACTGAAATTACAGGAATCTATCAACCCAATTCAAGGTATAAAGAAGCAGCACAGCACCCTTTTAAATATCATTGGGAAGATATTCAGCCAGGTATGTCTTTAAAAACTCATAAAAGAACATTTACTGATACAGATATCATTAATTTTGCCAATGTTACCTGGGATCATTTCTATGCTCACACAGATATTACATCTTTAGAAGGAAGTATTTTTGAAAAGAGAACTGCGCACGGGTATTTTATAATATCTGCGGCAGCAGGATTGTTTGTATATCCAAATAAAGGTCCTGTTTCAGCAAATTATGGGTTGGAAGAATGCAGATTTCTTCGTCCATTGTATCATAATGATACAGTTTATGTACGTTTAACATGTAAGCAAAAAGTGGACAGAGATGTTTTAAGCGCAGAACATCCAAGTGGAATTGTAAAATGGTTTGTAGAGGTTTTTGATGCTGAAGATGAATTGGTAGCTGTTGCAACTATCTTAACCATGGTACAAAAAAAACAAGAAACGTTTGTTGAAATAACAGATAATAAACTACTTGAGTGTTTGGCTAATTTACAAGAAGCTGCAACACCAAACTGGGGCATTATGACGCCACAACATATGTTAGAACATTTAGAATTTATGTACAGAGTTGCTTCTGGAGAAAATAAAGAGGTTACTGTTGTTACACCAGAAAATATATTAGAAAAGGTTCATCATAGTTTGTACAATTATAAGCCATTCCCTAAAAATTCTAATTTTCCATTAATAGAGAAGGATACGTTAGTTAAATTAGAGCACGCTGATTTTAAAAAAGCTATCAAAAAATTTCTTGAAGCCAGAGAAGAATATAAAACCTTTTTTAAGGAACATCCTGAAGCTAAATTAAATAACTTTGTTTTTGGTGAATTAAATAAATACGAATGGTACCTTTTAGAAAGAAAACATTTAAACCATCATTTTAATCAATTCAACCTTATCTAATAAAATAGCAAAAAAATGACAACTATAAACTTCACAATAAGCTATAAAATATCTTTTGAAGTTTTGTGTTCTAACTTTTATATTTAAAATTAATGACTGATCCTTACGTAAAACAAATCATAGAAAACGAAGTAGCATATATTGAGTTTTACCATCCTACTCATAATTCTTTGCCAGGAAATATTCTTTTAGAATTGGGAGAAGTAATCACCAATGCTGGGGAAAATGACCAAATTAAAGTCATAGTTTTAAAAAGTGGAGGAGATCGCACTTTTTGTGCAGGAGCTAGTTTTAAAGAATTAATTAATATTAATGACCAAGCTACAGGAAAAGTATTCTTTTCTGGTTTTGCCAATGTTATTAATGCCATGCGTACATGTCCTAAGTTTATAATTGGAAGAATTCAAGGAAAAACAGTTGGAGGTGGCGTAGGATTGGCAGCATCTACAGATTATTGTATGGCTACAAAATATGCATCTATTAAACTAAGCGAATTAAATATAGGTATTGGCCCTTTTGTTGTAGGTCCAGCTATAGAACGTAAAATAGGATTAAGTGCTATGTCGCAAATTGCCATTGATGCTGCTACTTTTTATAATGCTTCTTGGGCCAAGCAACAAGGATTGTTTACGCATGTGTTTGAAAGTACTGCAGAATTAGATGTAGCTGTAAAAGCTACAGCAGAACATTTGTGCACTTATAATTTAAATGCAATGAAGGAAATGAAAAAAGTCTTTTGGAAAGGAACTGAAGATTGGGATACTTTATTAGCTGAACGCGCTGAGATTAGTGGAAGACTAGTATTGTCTGAAGTTACCAAAGAAAAATTAAAAGACTTCAAGTAATGATTTATTCTTTTGGAGGATACATCCCTGTTATTAATGAATCTAGCTTTGTGCATCCTCTAGCTGCGGTTACTGGAAATGTAATTATTGGAAAAGATTGTTATATCGGTCCTGGGGCAGCTATTCGTGGGGATTGGGGACAAATTATTTTAGAAGACGGCGTGAATGTTCAAGAAAATTGTACTATACATATGTTTCCAGGGAAATCAATAATCTTAAAAGAAAGTGCGCACATTGGTCATGGAGCCATCATTCATGGAGCCATTATTGGCAAGAATGTTATGATAGGTATGAATTCTGTAGTCATGGACGGCGCAGAGGTAGGAGATGATAGTATTATTGGTGCGATGTCTTTTGTAAAAGCTGCAATGAAGATACCAAAAAGAAGTTTGGTCGTTGGAAACCCTGCAAAAATAATCAAAGAAGTAAACGATACCATGATTGCTTGGAAAACAAAAGGAACTCAATTGTATCAACAATTGCCAAAAGAGTGTCATGAGAGTCTAAAAGAAGTGGATCCTCTTAGAGAAATTCCAACAGAAAGACCAAAACAAGAAGAAATCTATAAAACACTAAGAGAACAGTTTAAAAAGTAGCAATTATTTAAATTTATTAAGTCAATAACTTTTTCAAATCAATCTCATTTGTCTCCTTTCCTGTAGAGAGAGTTATCAAACTTTGCACACTTCCCAAGTATGGTAGTAGTGTTAATTTGCTAATGATAAACTTCTCATAAGCCTCAATATCTTCCACCACTAACTTTAGTAAATAGTCAAAACTCCCACTAACTCTATGACATTCTATCACTTCAGGAAAACTTTGTATTTCTTTTACAAATTTCTCTAGATAACTTCTGGTATGTCCTTGAAGCGTAATACCTACAAAAACAAGTTGCTTTAAGCCTAATTTCTTATGGTTTAATCGTGCTATATAATTAGCAATGTAGCCTTCTTTTTTTAATTTTTTAATCCGCTCAAAAATAGGGGTGGTAGATAATTTCATTTCTTCTGCAATGCTCTTAATTGTTCTGTCGGAATTTTGTTGTAAAATCATCAAAATCTCTATATCTAAATTGTCTAGCTTCATGTATTTGAAATATTATTATTTATAGAGTTAAATATAATAAAAATAAAGAATAATATTATTAATAAATAATATTATTTAGAATAAAATACTTTAATTGAATGTTTTTTTATAATAATAGATATGAATAATATTAATTGGTGTAATTTTATTCTATATGTAATTGATTGTTTTTTATGAAATTTGAATTAAAAATGCCTAGGTTAGGAGAGAGTATTCATGAAGCGACTATCATCAATTGGTTAAAAAATGTTGGAGATCGTATTGAAGAGGAAGACATGATTGTAGAGGTTGCTACAGACAAAGTAGATACAGAAATACCATCAACTGTATCAGGAACCATTACCGCACTTTTGTTTGAGGTAGATGCTGTTATTAAAATAGGCAGTATTCTAGCAGTTATTGAAATAGATGCTACGTGTGTGACTTCGGAAAAATCATCAGAATCTGATAAAAAAATCATACTTTCAGCACAAACAGATTCCTTCAAAAAAAGTGCTAACACAGAAAAAGTATTTGCCACTTCAAAAATAACTAATAATAATTTTTTTTCCCCATTAATCATAAATATAGCAAAGCGAGAACATATCAGCTTTGAAGAATTAGCTCGTATTCCTTCAACTGGTAAAGAAGGAAGATTACGTAAAAGTGATCTTTTAGAATATATTAAACAAGGAAGACCTACTCAGTTTGTTCAACCAATGAAAGAAAAGGATCCAACGGCTTACAGGATTCCTCAATTAGATCTAGATAAAGGTACTGGAAGTATTGTAAAAATAGATAGAATGCGCCAAATGATTGCAGATCATATGGTGTATTCAAAACATACCTCACCTCATGTCACTACTTATGTTGAAGCAGATGTTACAGAGTTGGTGCAATGGAGAGATAAAAATAAACAATTATTTCAGGATAAATACAATCAGAAATTAACATTTACACCCTTATTTGTGGAGGCTGTAGCAAAAGCTGTCAAAGACTTTCCGATGATTAATATTTCTGTAGATGGAGAAAACATCATTGTCAAAGAAAATATTAATATTGGATTGGCTACGGCTTTGCCTAGTGGACACCTAATTGTTCCTGTAATAAAGAATGCAGACACAAAGAATCTATATGATTTAGCAACAGATGTCAACGAATTGGCTTCAAAAGCAAGAGATAATAAACTAAAGCCAGATGATATTCAGGGAAGTACGTTTACTATTTCTAATGTAGGAACTTTTGGAAGTTTAATGGGAACACCTATAATAAACCAACCAGAGGTAGCTATTTTAGCCCTGGGAATTATAAAAAAAAGAGCTGAAGTTTTAGAAACTCCTGTTTCAGATGAAATTGCTATAAGAAGCATGATGTATTTATCACTTTCTTTTGATCATAGAGTTGTTGATGGTTTTTTAGGTGGTAGTTTTTTACGTCGTATAGGAGATTATTTAGAGCAAATTGATCACAACAGAATACTGTAAAAACATGAAGCAACATATCCTAATTCAACAAGTAAAAACCTCTAAAGTAAAGGACTTAGATTTTAATAATATTCCTTTAGGAACTGTTTTTACAGACCATATGTTTATTTGTGACTATTCTAATGGTTCATGGGGTATTCCTAAAATTCAACCATTAGAACATATTCCTACTCATCCTGCTGCCATGGCTTTGCATTATGGACAAGCAATTTTTGAAGGCATGAAAGCTACGCTAGATACTCATGGAAAACCACTGCTATTTAGACCTCAAAAAAATGCTGTTAGATTAAATTTTAGTGCAGACAGAATGGGTATGCCAAATTTTCCTGAAGATATGTTTGTCGAAGGACTAAAGAAGTTAGTTGCATTAGAAAAAGAGTGGATTCCTACTCATGAAGGTAGCGCTCTGTATTTGAGGCCATTTATGTATGCAGACGAACCTTTTATTGGAATGCGAGCTGCTAATAATTTTAAATTTATAATCATTGCTTCACCAGCAAAAGCATTTTTCTCAAAACCAATTAAGCTGTTTGCTGAAACCCAGTATATAAGAGCAGCAGCTGGAGGAACAGGAGAGGCAAAAGCTGCAGGAAATTATGCAGCAGCTATTCGTCCAACAGAAATAGCAAAGTCTAAGGGATATGACCAAGTACTTTGGTTGGATGCTTCAGAACACAAGTATATTCAAGAAGTAGGGACCATGAATATTTTTTTTAAAATTGATGGTAAAATAATTACTCCAAAAAAAGATGGAGCTATTCTAGATGGTATAACTAGGATGAGTGTTATAGAATTACTAAAATACAAAGGATATCAAGTCACAGAACGTCAAATAACTATTGATGAAATAGAAGAAGCTTCAAATAACGAAACTTTAGAAGAAGCATTTGGAACAGGAACAGCTGTAGGAATTGCTTATATCAGAGAAATAGGAATGAATCATAAAACAATTCATGTATCTCATGAAAACCCAGTTGGATTAGACATTAATAACACACTAAATGCTATCAAAACAGGAAAGATGGAAGATCCCTTTGATTGGATGGTCACCATTAATTCTCACTATGATTAAAATAAGTTGGGCGTTCCTTTTAGGGCGCGCTTTTCGCTTTATCTATTGTTAAAAAAACAATTGGATGCCGCCACAATCACCAACGCAGAACTAAAATGCAGAACAAACTCATATGATAAAAGAGGTTTTAAAAAAAGGGTTTTCAAACTTAAGTAAAGCAAAAGCTATGACAGAATTGTATGAAGACAATTTTAAAATAGTTTCTAAATATGTGCATGCCACCTCTCGTGGTCATGAAGCTGTGCAAATTGCATTAGGAATGCAATTGCTACCTCAAGATTATGCATTTCCTTACTATAGAGATGATGCCATGTTACTTTCTTTTGGATTAAAACCGTATGATTTAATGCTACAACTACTGGCAAAGAAAGATGATCCTTTTTCTGGAGGAAGAACCTACTACTGTCATCCTAGTTTAAAAGACTCTAACAAGCCTAAAATTCCACATCAATCTTCAGCAACAGGAATGCAAGCAATTCCTGCAACAGGAACAGCTATGGGGATGCAATACAAAGAAATTCAAGAAATTCCACATCTAGACCTTACTGTTGGTAAAAAGGTGAAATTACCTTTAGTTGTGTGTAGTTTGGGTGATGCATCAGTTACCGAGGGAGAAGTAGCAGAAGCTTTTCAAATGGCTGCTTTAAAACAATTACCAATTTTATACTTAGTACAAGACAATGGTTGGGATATCTCTGCAAATGCAGTAGAGACAAGAGCGCAAAACGCTTTTGAATATGCCAAAGGATTTCATGGCTTAGAAGCTATTTCTATAGATGGGGCTAATTTCACGGAGAGTTATAAAACTATTAAAAAGGTTATTAATACCATTAGAACTGAACGTAGACCTTTTTTAATACATGCAAAAGTTCCATTATTAAACCACCATACTTCTGGTGTTAGAATGGAATGGTATCGAGATGATTTACAAGAAGCAATGTCTAGAGATCCCTATCCAGTATTAAAACAGCAAATGCTAGACAACGGATTCTCTTTAGAAGAAGTTGAAGCAATAGAAGCATCTGCAGTTAAAGTAGTTAACTCAGATTTTTATAAGGCACAAAAAGCAGAAGACCCATCACCAGCAGATTTATTTTCGCATGATTTTGCTCCAACTCTAATTACTGAAGAAATAGGAGAGCGATCTCCAATAGGAAATGATAAAGTTGTAATGGTAGATTGTGCATTACACGCCATAGAAGAGCTTATGAAAAAGCACAAAGAATGTTTGTTATATGGTCAAGATGTTGGCAGAAGACTGGGAGGGGTATTTCGTGAAGCAGCAACCTTGGCAGAAAAATTTGGAGACGAGCGTGTTTTTAATACACCTATTCAAGAGGCATTTATAGTGGGTTCTACCGTTGGAATGAGTGCTGTAGGATTAAAACCGATTGTAGAGGTTCAGTTTGCAGATTATATCTGGCCCGGATTAAATCAATTATTTTCAGAAGTAAGTAGGAGTTGTTACTTGTCTAATGGGAAATGGCCCGTAAGTATGATTCTCCGAGTTCCTATTGGCGCTTATGGTAGTGGCGGACCCTATCATTCTTCATCAATAGAAACTGTGTTAACTAGTATTCGTGGAATTAAAATTGTGTATCCAAGTAATGGTGCAGATTTAAAAGGCTTGATGAAAGCCGCTTATTATGATCCAAATCCAGTTGTTATCTTAGAGCACAAAGGTTTGTATTGGAGTAAGGTTAAAGGAACTCAAGGAGCCACTTCCATAGAGCCCTCTGAAGAATATATTTTACCATTAGGAAAAGCGTGGGTCTTGCAAGAAATTTGGAAACAAGAGTTTCAAGAAACACTTACAATTATTACTTATGGGATGGGTGTTCATTGGGCAGTCAATGCAAGTGCAGAATTAGGATTGAATAAAATTATAGAAATTATAGATCTTCGCACTTTATACCCTCTTGATGAAAAAACAATTATAAATTCTGTAAAGAAAAACGGCAAGTGTTTAGTTGTTACAGAAGAATCTGCTTCGACAGGATTTGCTAGAGCTTTATCAGGAAAAATTCAAGAAGTTTGTTTTAAATTTTTAGATGCACCAGTAATGACAATTGGTAGTGAAAACATGCCAGCAATACCTTTAAATAGTACTTTAGAACAAGCAATGATTCCGTCTACAGAGAAAGTTAAAAAGAAAATTTCGGAAATTCTTAGGTATTGATTATCACCGCTGAGTTTTCTTTCTAGATCAACTTTCTTCTAATCAAAATTTACTTAAAATAGTATTGTCTTGAGTAATTTTAAATTATTTTTATATTTTTTGCTAAATAAATGTTATATTATTAATTATTTCGCTAAATTGATGTTAATATTTTTTTAAAAAAA
>CAZAIL010000001.1:0-35398 GCA_964485155.1 uncultured Flavobacterium sp. | reverse complement strand
AAAATAGCTAAAAAAGTAGGTGATACCTGTAAAGGTAATAGCCCATTGTTTAGTGCATTTCCTTTAAAAATATCTGCAAAAAAACTAGATACAATTACTTTAAAACCATATCCAACTAGAGCCCAGGCTGCGTGTTCTCTACTAGAACCACATCCAAAATTATCTCCTGCTATTAAAATATTTCCTGAGTAGGAAGTATTGTTTAATGAGAATTCAGTATTTAACTCTCCATTCTTATCATATCTCCAATCTCTAAATACATTATCTCCAAACCCTTTTTTATCGGTAGCCTTTAAAAAACGAGCTGGAATAATTTGATCTGTATCAACATTTTCTATGGCTAACGGAATTGCCTTCGATGTTATTTTTATAAACCTTTCCATTAACTTAATTGTTTAGTAATGTCAATAATTTTTCCTTCAATAGCCGTAGCTGCAGCAACTAGAGGACTAGCTAGAATAGTTCTAGATCCTTGTCCTTGTCTTCCTTCAAAGTTTCTGTTAGAAGTAGAAACACAATATTCACCTTTGGGTATTTTGTCATCATTCATTGCTAAACAAGCAGAACAACCTGGTTGCCTTAGCTCAAAACCTGCTTCAACAAAAATATCTTTTAATCCCTCTTTAATAATTTGAGTTTCTACTTGTTTACTTCCAGGAACTAACCATGCGGTTACATTTGTGGCTTTTTGTTTCCCTTTAATATAATTGGCAGCAACTCTAAAATCCTCAATTCTAGAGTTGGTACAGCTTCCTATAAATACAAAATTTACAGGTTGATTAATTAAAGATGCTCCTGCATCAAAATTCATATATTCCAATGATTTTTTGAAAGAAGGATTTTCGTTTACAGGAATGGTTTCTGTTATTTTAATTCCCATTCCAGGATTTGTTCCATAGGTAAGCATTGGCCCAATATCTTCTGCATCAAAAGTATATTCTTGATCAAAAACAGCATCATTATCTGATGGCAATGTATTCCAATAGGCTACTTTTTCATCAAATTCAATTCCTTTAGGAGCAAATTTTCTTCCCTTAATATAGTCGTAAGTAGTTAGATCTGGAGCTATCATTCCTCCACGTGCTCCCATTTCTATACTCATATTGCAAACAGTCATTCTTCCTTCCATGCTCATATTTTTAAAAACATCTCCAGCATATTCACAAAAATATCCAGTACCAGAATTAGTACCTAGTTTAGAAATTATGTAAAGTATAACGTCTTTAGGAAGCACTCCTTTGCTAAGTTTTCCATGAACGGTTACACGTAAACTTTTAGGTTTTGTAAGTAATAGACACTGGCTTGCAAATACTTGCGCTACCTGACTAGTCCCTATTCCAAAAGCAATGGCACCAAAAGCACCATGAGTAGAGGTATGACTATCACCACAAACCATAGTCATTCCTGGTTGTGTAATTCCTAACTCTGGAGCCATTACATGAACTATTCCATTGTATTGATGTCCTAATTCATATAGCGTAATATTATTATCGTCACAGTTTGTAGTAAGTTGTTCTAATTGATTCCTAGACAAATCATCTTTTATTGGTAAATGTTGGTCTATAGTTGGTGTGTTGTGATCTGCTGTTGCTACTATTTGATTTGGTCTAAAAACAGGAATTGATCTTTCTTTTAGTTCATTAAAAGCTTGTGGACTGGTAACTTCATGTATTAAATGCTTGTCTATATATAAAATTTGTGGTCCGTTTTTGATAGTGTCAATAACATGTTGATCCCATATTTTATCGAAAAGTGTTTTGCTCATAGTGTGTTTCTCCGAGAAGTAGGTTTATTTTTTAATTATGCTGATAAAATTTGCTTTGAGATACTACTTGAAGCTATAATTTGATGAATGTCTTCATCATTTACTTCTTTCTTTTGATCTGCAAAACTTAAAAAACTAGCATACACGATGTCTAACTGTAGCTTTGTTAATTCATAGCCTACAATTTTAGTCCTGTAAGCTAAGGCTGCTCTTCCGCTTCTGGCTGTTAAAACAATGGCAGATTCTGTAACTCCTACATCTTTAGGATCTATAATTTCATAGGTTTCACGATTCTTAATGACACCATCTTGATGAATTCCAGAACTGTGAGCAAAAGCATTGGCTCCAACAATGGCCTTATTTGGTTGGGTATAAACCCCCATGCTTTCACTAACAAGCTGACTAATACCATATAAGTGTTTCGTGTTAATGTTAGTGTCTAAATTTAAGTAAGGATGTTGTTTTAAAATCATAACTACTTCCTCTAAGGCTGTGTTTCCTGCACGTTCACCTATACCGTTAATTGTGCACTCTATTTGACGTGCACCATTAATAATTCCTTCAATGGAATTGGCAGTTGCTAATCCTAAATCATTATGGCAATGACATGAAAGAATTGCATGCTCTATTCCTTTTACATTTTCTTTTAGGTATTTTATTTTTGTACCGTATTCGCTTGGTAAACAATAGCCTGTAGTATCAGGAATGTTTAAAACTGTTGCTCCTGCTTTGATGGCTTGTTCGCATACTCTTGCTAAAAACTCATTATCTGTTCTTCCAGCATCTTCTGCATAGAACTCTACATCCTCAACAAATGATTTTGCATATTTTACAGCTTCAAAAGCTCTGTGTAAAATATCATCTTTGTTAGAATTGAACTTATATTTTATGTGTGAGTCAGAAGTTCCAATACCTGTATGTATTCTTGGTTTTTTTGCAAAACGTAGCGCCTCAGCTGCAACTTCAATATCTTTTTTTACAGCTCTAGTAAGCCCGCAAACAGTTGCATTTTTCACCATTTTTGAAATAGCTTCAACAGATTTAAAATCACCAGGACTAGAAACAGGGAAACCAGCTTCAATAACATCTACACCTAAAATATCTAGCTGTTCTGCTATTATTAATTTTTGTTTTGTATCTAGCTTACATCCAGGTACTTGCTCTCCGTCTCGAAGAGTAGTATCAAAGATTTGAATGGTAGTATCTGACATTTATTAAAATATATTTTTGTATTGCCTTACGAATTTATATTTTGGATAGCTCTTAGACATGTTTTAGTTTCATATTATTACGATGTTCAACAAGAGAAACAACATTTAAATAACTGATAATTAATAACTTAATAAGTTATTTTCAATATGACTAAGTCTCAAAAAGATAATTTATTTCAATTAGTACAATCGCTTTCAAAATCTGAAAAGCGACAATTTAAGCTATATGTAGGCAGATTAGGAGTAAATACTGACTCTAAGTTTTTAAATTTATTCAATTTTTTAGATAAAGCAACTATTTATGATGAAGCAGCCATCTTAAAAAAAGGAGGGATTAAAAAACAACAACTAGCAAACGTAAAAGCACACTTATACAAACAATTATTAATTAGTTTAAAATTAAGTCCTTCTCACCAAAATGTTCGTTCTCAAATTAGAGAACAATTAGATTTTGCTTCAATTTTATATCATAAGGGATTGTATAAACAAAGTCTTAAAATTTTAGAAAAAGCCAAAGAATTTGCCATCTATAATGAAGAGAAGAACTTAGCTTATGAAGTAGTTGAATTAGAGAAAGTCATAGAATCTCAATACATTACAAGAAGCATAAGTAATAGGGCTGATGAATTAACAATACAAGCCAAAGAACTCAGTGCTTTAAATGTGATTGCTAGTAAATTATCTAATTTATCACTTCAATTATACAGTATTATTTTGAAGTCTGGCTATGTGAAAAATGAAGAAGAAAATATCTATATAAGAGATTATTTTTATAATAGATTACCAAAATTTGAAATTAGTCAATTAGGTTTCAGAGAAAAATTATGGCTTTATAAAGCTCATTTATGGTATAGTTTTCTTACCCAAGATTTTTTAAATTGTTATAAGTATGCATCTAAATGGGTTGAGTTATTTTACGAAAATCCAATGATGATTAACTCACATCCAGTATTTTTCTTAAAGGGAAACAACTATTTATTAGAATCTTTATTTTTTATAAGAAGAAAAGATAGGTTTGAAAAAACACTTTATAGTCTTGAGAAAATTATAAAAAGTGACGGATTTCCTTCAGACAATAATATTGAAGCACTTAGTTTTTTATACATAAATCTTCATAAGATAAATCTGTATTTCACAGATGGTAATTTTAATGAAGGTCTAGCAATCATACCTAAAATTGACTCACAATTAAAATTATTTAAAAATAGAATAGATGAACATCATGTAATGACATTCTATTACAAATTTGCAAGTATGTACTTTGGCTCAGGAGATAATGATACTTGTATCTTTTATTTAGATAAAATTATCTCAAACAAGTCCTTATCCATGAGGCAAGATTTATTGTGTTTTTCAAGAATATTAAATTTATTTGCTCATTATGAAGCAGGATACGACTATCATATAGAAACCTTATTAAAAAGTACGTATAAGTTTTTGCTTAAAATGAACGATTTACATGAGGTTCAAAAAGAGATGATAAAATTTATTAAAAGCTTGCAAAACATTTATCCTCAAGATATAAAGAAGGCCTTTGTAAAATTACATTTAAAATTAAAAACTTTTGAAGAAGATCCTTATGAAAGCAGAGCTTTTTTATATTTAGATATTATATCCTGGTTAGAAAGCAATATTCAAAAAAAACCAATCGGAGAAATCATAAAAAATAAATATTCTGTAAATAATAATAGCTGATTTTATGAGATTCATAAAAGTTCTGTAGAAAATTAATTTTTCTTTTGTTAACTAAATATAAATGATACATTTGAATTGTGAAAATATCAAAAGAACATATAATTAATACCCTACCAAACAACTTTGTTCGCATAACTTTTGTTATTATTATCATTACTTCTATTACCCTTTAGGGGTTTATTTTTCACATATAAAATCTAGTTAACTATTGAAATATCGAAAGATAGAAATTAAAAAAAATTAAAAATATTTTTTTCAAAACTTTTAAAAATGAAAGTATTAAAGTTTGGTGGATCTTCTGTAGCCAATTCAAAAAACATACAAAAAGTATTAGCGATTGTCTCTAAATCTTCTCAAGAACAAGATGTAGTGGTTGTTGTTTCTGCATTTGGTAAAACTACAAATGCTCTTATAAAAGGGGCAACTTTAGCAGCACAAAAAAATGAAGATTATTTAGAAGTTCTAAAAGAATTAGAAAATCATCATTTTAATATTATTAAAGAGTTACTACCTGTAAAAGAACAGAGTTCTGTTAATGGTTATGTAAAACAACTGTTAAATCATTTAGAAACAATTTACGAAGGATGTTTTTTGTTGCGAGAATTAAGTCCAAAAACCTTAGCAAAGGTATCTAGTTTTGGTGAATTGCTTTCTTCTTATATCATTTCAAAAGTAGCAAATGAAAGTTTTAAAGCTGTTTATAAAGATGCTAGAGAACTAATTGTAGCTTCAGACAATTACAACAATGCATTGGTTGATTTTTCTGCTACATTTAAAAATTGTCAAAACTATTTCTCAGGTCACAAACAAAGGGTAACTATAGTTCCGGGTTTTGTTGCCAGAACAATAAATGGAAAAACTACGACCTTAGGAAGGGGTGGTTCAGATTTTACAGCAGCTATTATTTCTGCGGCATTGGATTGTAGTGAATTACAAATTTGGACAGATGTAAGTGGCATGTTTACAGCCAATCCATCTATTGTAAAACAAGCTTCTGTAATTGATCACATATCGTATCATGAAGCCATGGAATTATCTCACTTTGGAGCGAAAGTAATTTATCCACCTACAATTCAACCTGTATTACAAAAAGAGATTCCAATTGTTATTAAGAATACTTTTAAGCCAGCAGATCAGGGAACTTTAATAACAAAAGAAACGAGTAAGAATAAACCTGTGAAGGGCATTAGTCATATAGAAAACATCACATTAATAACCCTTGAAGGTAATGGAATGGTAGGTATTCCAGGATTTTCTAAACGCTTATTTGAAGCTCTTTATCTGCATCATATCAATATTATTTTAATTACTCAAGCTTCATCAGAATTATCTATCTGTATTGCTATTTCAGATGATGATGCAGTAATAGCATCAAAAATTATTGATGAGGTATTTGAATATGAAATTCAACTACAAAAAGTAAAACCTGTAAAAGTTGAGCAAAATCTCTGCATTATTGCTTTGGTAGGTGATAATATGAGAAATTATCATGGATTAAGCGGAAAAATGTTTAGTGCTTTAGGAAAGAATAATATAAATATTCGTGCAATTGCGCAAGGAGCCTCAGAAAAAAATATTTCTGCTGTAATTGATAAGAAAGAAGCAAAAAAAGCATTGAATACTTTACATGAACGATTTTTTGAAGAAAGAATAAAGGAATTAAACCTTTTTGTGACCGGAGTTGGGAATGTGGGAGAACGATTTTTAGCTCAGATAGAGCAGCAGCAGAATTATATACAAAAGAATTTAAAACTAAAAATTAGAGTTATTGGAATTTCTAACTCTAAAATGATGTTTTTTGATGAAAATGGGATAGACTTAACAAACTGGAAAGAACTACTTCAACAGGGAGAAAAGGCAGGTATAGATACTTTTTATTCTAAGGTAACTTCTCATAATTTAAGGAATAGTGTTTTTATAGATATTACTGCTAATCAACAGGTTTCAGAGATGTATGAACATTATTTACGTGAAAACATAGCTGTAGTTACCTGCAATAAAATTGCCTGTGCCTCAAGTTCTCAGAATTATAATATTTTAAAGAATGTTTCTCGAAAATCTAACGTTCCCTTCTTATACGAGACTAATGTAGGAGCAGGTTTGCCAATTATAGATACTTTAAAAAACTTAATAGCTTCTGGTGATAGAGTTCATAAAATTCAAGCAGTTCTTTCGGGAAGTTTAAATTTTGTATTTAATAAATTTAATTCATCAACAACTTTTTGCTCAATAGTACAACAAGCTGAAAAAGAAGGGTTTACTGAGCCGGATCCAAAAATTGACTTGAGTGGAATAGATGTTGCCAGAAAAATACTGATTTTGGCAAGAGAAAGTGGTTACGAAATAGAATTAGAAGATATAGTAAACAATTCATTCTTATCTAAAGAAAGCCTAGCTACTAAAACAAATACTGATTTTTATGCCTCATTAGATAAAAATGAACCTCACTTTCAACAACTATTATCAGAGGCTAATAAACAAGATTGTCGTTTAAAATATGTCGCAGAGTTTGAAAATGGGAAGGCATCTGTTGGATTGCAGCATATAACTCGATCTCATTCATTCTATAATTTAGAAGGAAGTGATAATATTGTATTATTTTATACAGATAGGTATCCAAAACAACCATTAATTATCAAAGGAGCCGGCGCCGGATCAGATGTTACTGCTTCTGGTATCTTTGCAGATGTTATAAGAACAGGAAATGTATAATTATTAACTGCAATAAATTAATAAAAAAATGATGTAATGAGAGAAATTAAAATCTTTTCGCCAGCAACAGTTGCTAACATTTCTTGTGGGTTTGATATTTTAGGACTTTGTTTAGATACCGTTGGTGATGAAATGGTGGTTAAAGAAGTAGCAGAGAAAGGAGTTAAAATAACACATATTATAGGTCAGGATTTGCCAATTGAAACTCAAAATAATGTTGCAGGGGTAGCTGCACTGGCTTTGCTTAAGAACATTCAATCAACTGTTGGTTTTGAAATAGAAATTTATAAAAATATTAAGCCTGGAAGTGGTATTGGTAGTAGTGCGGCTAGTGCTGCAGGTGCCGTTTTTGCTATCAATGAGTTGTTAAGCAAGCCTTTTTCTGCTAAGGAGCTAATTTCATTTGCAATGCAAGGTGAAAAATTAGCAAGTGGTTCTGCACATGCAGACAATGTTTCACCTGCCATACTTGGTGGTTTTACATTGGTTAGAAGTTATGAGCCATTAGAAGTTCTCAAAATTGATGCACCAACAGAATTATATGTTGCCGTCATTCATCCTCAAATAGAAATTAAAACTTCAGACTCACGTGCTGTTTTAAAAAATCAGGTATCGCTTAAAAAAATGGTGAAACAAATGGGTAATTTTGGAGGCTTGATTAGTGGGTTGTATACCAGTAATTATGACTTAATTAGTAGGTCTTTACATGATGAAATTATAGAACCTAATCGTTCAGTTTTAATTCCTAAATTTAATCAAGTAAAAATGAGTGCCATAGACGCTGGTGCATTGGGTGCTGGAATTTCTGGTTCTGGTCCCTCAATATTTGCATTGTGTAGAGGAAAGGATATTGCCACTAAAGTAGGAAGAGTAATGTCAGAAATATATGATAAAACTGATATTGAGTATGACATTCATGTTTCAAAAATTAATCAACAAGGAATAAAAATATTGTATAAGATATGAATTACTTTAGTTTAAATCATTCATCACCAATCGCATCTTTTAAACAGGCGGTTGTAAACGGAATTGCACCAGACAGAGGTTTGTATTATCCTGAGAATATAACTCCTATTTCTCAAGACTTTATTGATCACATTACTGATTATTCTAATGAAGAAATTGCTTTTGAAGTAATTAAACAATTCATAGGGGATGAAATTCCAGCTGAAAAGCTTAAAGAAATTATTGAAAAAACAATTTCATTTGATTTTCCAGTTGTGACAATTGAAAAAAATATAGGTTCTCTAGAATTATATCATGGTCCAACAATGGCTTTTAAAGATGTAGGAGCTCGTTTTATGTCTCAGTGTTTAGAGTACTTTAATCAAGATAATAAAGAAGATATTACAGTATTAGTTGCAACTTCAGGAGATACTGGAGGCGCTGTGGCAAATGGTTTTCTAAACGCAAAAGGTGTTCAGGTTGTGATTCTTTATCCTAGCGAAAAAGTAAGTGATATCCAAGAAAAACAGCTAACTACTTTAGGAAATAATATTACAGCTCTTGAGGTTGACGGTGTTTTTGACGATTGTCAAGAAATGGTGAAATCTGCTTTTCTAGATGAAGAGATTTCTAAAAAATTAACATCAGCAAATTCAATTAACGTAGCAAGATGGTTGCCTCAAATGTTTTATTTTTTCTTTGCCTATAAACAAGTTTCAGCACAACATAAAGATATTGTGTTTTCTGTTCCTAGTGGTAATTTTGGAAATATTTGTGCTGGCTTACTAGCACAGAAATTAGGATTACCTGTAAAACATTTTATAGCCTCTACTAATATTAACGATACGGTTCCTCAATATTTAGTAAATGGAATCTATTCACCAAAACTATCTAAAGCTACAATCTCTAATGCTATGGATGTTGGAAACCCAAGTAATTTTATCCGAATACAAGAATTATTTCAAAATAATTTAACTCAATTAAAAGCGTCTTTTTCATCCTTTAGTTTTTCAGATGATGAAACAAAAGAAATGATGAAGGATATCTATAATAAGTTTAATTATATTTCTGAACCTCATGGTGCTATTGGGTATTTAGGATTAAAAAAACATGGTTTGCATGAAGATGAATTTGGGATTTTTTTAGAAACAGCGCATCCTGTAAAGTTTTTAGAGGTTGTAGAAGCAACTCTCCCAGTAAGTGTAGAAATTCCATCACAAATTAAAGAAGTAATTAATAAAGAAAAATCAGCTATTCAGATTGCCAATTATAAAGAATTAAAAACGTTTTTAAATAGTTAATGGCTATTAGGTTTCTTCGTTAAAAAAAACTTTATAATAGTGCATTTTTCTTTCTTCATCAAACCCTTTTTCAATATTTTCTTTTAAGCTGTCCCCTTCACTGATGTCCATTTTTATTTGGATTTTGGTATCTAAGTTAATTTGACTTTTAATCTTTCTTTTCTCTTTTTTTAGAGTTGAATTAGATACATTAAAGTTTTCTTCTAAATCTAAATTATTTTCTTTATTGTATTGTGACTTAAATTTCGAATAAGAATCAACTACGTCAAATGGGCTCAACAATTCTTGTTCTATAAGATCTTTGGTAATTACTTTATTTTCATTAAATAATTTAATTCCTTGACTAATGAATTCTTTTTGTGCATAAGTGCTTTTATTATCTTTCATCGTATTAGAAAAATTAGATAACAGACTTAAATGATGTTTTGTTTGGTACGAGTCATTCATTACTTCTTCTATGTCTAAAAATGATTTCTTCCAATAATTAGCATCATAACTATTGTTATCTATTGATAAAACTCTGAATCCGTCAGATTTGTCTGTTTGAAGAATCAAACATCCCTTATCAATCTTTTGTAATTTCACACCTTTATTGATGTTAAAATCTAATTCATCTTTATGTTGGTTAAATTTTAAAAAATCTATTTTATTTTCAATTTTAAATATACCAATAGCGTCCACAATAATTTCTTGAAATTTAATTTCTTTAAAATGAATAATAAATATTTCACCAGTTTTTATTTGTGGATGATTCGATTTTTCATAAAGATGATGTAAAACACTATTAGAATACTCTATAAATGAAATTTCATTATCAAAGTATTTTAAAGTATTTCCGAACACAGTATTATAGTCCAAATTAATATGATGTGTGAATTTCATTAAATCTAAGCTAGATTTAATAGATTTTAAGAAGAATTTTTTCAATAATTCTTCTTCAGATTCTACCAACGCTATTTCTGAGTCTGCAACATGATTTAATTCTTGACTTAGCTTATTTCCAACCCTTTGTAATGTTGCTTTTGAAATAAAGGAATTTGTAGTTGTTAGCATCTTATTTAGAGTTTTGTTTTTAAGTAAAAATTATAACAAATATAAAAAAACAGTTTTTTCTAATTTGCTATTTAAAAATTTAAATTTTTTTATATCACAAAAAAAAATTACTTTTGTATAGCAGACTATAAATTAGTTTACTAACCATATTTCTAGTCTTTTTTTCTATAATTTTAAATTCTTTTTTCAATAAAGAAAGGAATCATTTTCACATAAATTTCCCTAAAATTTATAACCATGAAAAATTTTTTAAGCATATTATTAGTTGAAGATAATGTGATTGAAATAATGAAAATTAGAAGAACAATTACTACACTAAATAATAATTATAAATTAGTTGAAGTAAGAAATGGAGAAGAAGCTTTACTTTACTTAAAAGCAAAAAATACAATTCCTGATATTATTTTATTGGACTTAAATATGCCAAAAATTGGTGGTATAGAGTTCCTTTCTATTTTAAAAAAAAATGAAAAATTTAATCATATTCCAACAATTATTTTAACAACATCTAACTATCAAAATGACCTTTTAGAATGTTATAAGTTAGGGATTTCGGGTTATATACTAAAGCCTTTAAAATATGATGATTATGTTGATAAGATTGCATCAATGTTGTCCTACTGGTCGCATAATGAGTTGATAGGAGATTTATTATGAAAGGGATAGTTTTTACACAATTCTTAGAACTTGTTGAAGAAAGGTACGGGTTAGAAGTAGTTGATAAAATTATTTATCAATCTAAGTTAGAATCACAGGGTTTTTATACCTCAATTGGTACTTATAGTTTTTCTGAAATGTTTCAATTACTTGAAAATTTAAGAGATTACACTGGTATTTCAATTGATAATTTATTATTAATTTACGGTGAACATTTTTTTAGTGTTATTGAAACAAGTTATAAAGATCTACTGTCTGCTTATAATGATCCAACAGAGATGGAACTGAGGCAAGGTTTATTATTGAAAAAATAGATAATGAGTCAAGATAAAATTGAAATACTTCAACGTGCTTTAAAAAGAGAAAAAGCAGCCAGAAAAGAAGCAGAAAAAATACTTGATGATAAATCTAAAAATTTATACTATTTATCAGAAGAATTAAGGAAAACTAATCTCCGTTTAGAAAATCTTTTAAACGAAAAGTCAACACAACTTAAGGGTGTATTTGATAATATCAATGATGCATATATAGTAATTGACTTGTTTGGAAATGTATTGAAAATGAATGATATTGCTATTGATATGTTTGGTTATGACATTGAAAAAGAGTTATTTAATGTAACTGATTTAATTTGCGATTCAGACAGTGAATATTCATATCAATCATTTGAAAAACTGAAAGACGAGGGTTCTTTTATTAATTTCACTTCTAGAGTTATTACAAAACATAAGAATTTAAAATGGGTTCAAATTAATGCCTCCATTATAGTAAACAAGGATAACAATCCAATAGCAGCTCAGGGTATTATAAGAGATATTACACATAACAAAGACTCTGAAGATCTTTTAATAGAGTCTGAAAACAGACTTTCTTCTCTTATTCAAAATTTATATACAGGTGTTTTGTTAGAGGATGAAAATAGAAAATTAGTATTAACAAATACTAAATTTTGTGATTTATTTAAAATTCGATTAACACCAGAAGCCCTCATAGGTTTAGATTGCTCTAATGCTTCCAAGAGCCGCAAACTCTTATTTAAAGATTTCGATAGTTTTTCTTCCAAATTAAATAAAATATTAAAAAATAAAAAACAGGTTTTAGGAGAAGAACTACTAATGAAAGATGGTAGAACTTTAGAAATAGATTTTGTTCCAATATTAAAAGGAGATGAATATAAAGGACACCTTTGGACTTTTAGAGATATTACTTTTACTAAACAATACAGTAAGATTTTAGAAACTCAAAAAGAGAAATATAGTAGCATTATTGCGAATATGAACTTAGGTCTTCTTGAGGTTGATTTAAATGATAAAATTTTGATGGTCAATCAAAGTTTTTTTAAAATGTCTGGATATACAGAAGAAGAATTAATTGGTAAAACCGCGAGAAAGGTTTTTCTTTCATCAACTGATGAAAATATAATTTTAGAGCAAAATCTAAAACGATTAAATGGTAAATCAAGTTCTTTTGAATTACAAGTCAGAAATAAAAAACAGGAATTAAAACATTGGTTAATCAGTGGTGCACCCAATTATGATTTAAATGGTGTCGTTACTGGTTCTATAGGAATTCATTTAGATATTACCCAAGCCAAACTAAACACAGAACTAATTAGAGAGCAAAAAAGAGAATTAGATATTATTATTAATAATACTCCAGTTGGCATAGTTTTAACACAATTAGGGAACATATTAAAAACGAATTTAACGTTTCAGAATATGTTGGGTTTCTCAGAAAAAGAACTTACTAAACGAACTTTAGTAAGTTTCTTAATTCCTGAAGATTTTGAAGAAAGTGAGTACAATCTTTTAAAAATAAATAGAGGAGATATTGATAGTTTTTCATCTAATAACCGTTATAGAAAAAGTGACGGTTCTATTATTTGGGTAAAATCAGATGTAAATGCTGTTAGAGATTCTCAGGGGAATATCAAATATCTTCTTACATTGATAGAAGATATTACCCATGAAAGAGAAAAAAAATTGATTATAGATATGGTTAATAATTTTACTAAGTCTATTTTAGGTCTTACCGATATTTATCAAATTGCTTGGGAAATTGTTAATAAAATAGCTGATTATCTTGATTCTAATGATTGTGTTATATATATTGTTGATCATAAAAAAAAGACATTAGAACAACTTGCGGTTTATGGTCAGAAATTAGATGAAGAAAAAAAAATTAAAAATAAATTAATTATTCCAATTGGCGAAGGGGTCGTAGGAAGTGTTGTAAAAACAGGTGTTTCTGAAATAATAAAAGATACTTCAATAGATAAAAGATATATCGTTGATGATGATATTAGATTCTCAGAAATCACCGTGCCTATAATTGTTGATGGAGAAGTAATTGGGATTATTGATTCTGAACACCCTGAAAAAAATTATTACTCTCAAAAGAATATTGAGGTTTTGGAAAGTATTGCAAATATAGTTTCCATACAATTAAAAACTGCTTTAAGTATTAGAAAGCTTGAAGAAAAAGAGGAACAGAATAAACAATTACTTTATGAATTAGAGAATAGTAACAATGAGTTACAAGAATATGCTCATATAGTTTCTCATGATCTAAAAACTCCATTAAGAAGCATTGACGCACTCGTTTCATGGATAAAGACTGATAATAAAGATCAATTTGATCTACCAACTATTCAAAATTTTGAATTAATTGAAACTACTTTGGAAACAATGGAGCAACTAATATCTAATGTGTTAGAGTATTCTAGTTCAGGATTTAAAACTAATAATCCTCAAGAAATTGATTTAAACCTACTTTTAATAGACATAAAAGAAATTATATTTATCCCAAATAACTTATCAATAAATATCCTTAAAAAATTACCAAAAATAAAAGGTGAAAAAACAAAATTCCAACAACTATTTTTAAACTTAATTAGCAATGCAATAACCTTTTTGAATAAAGAGTATGGTATAATTGAAATAGATTTTATTGAAAAAAAATTATTTTATCAATTTTCTATCAAAGACAATGGCATGGGAATCGACAAGAGGTTTCATGACAAAATATTTAAAATTTTTTATCATTTAAATAACAATGAAAAATCTACAGGTATTGGTTTATCAATCGTGAAAAAAATTGTTAATTTTTATAATGGAGATATTTGGCTAGAAAGTGAACTTGGGATTGGAACTACTTTTTATTTTACAATAAAAAAATAAATATGGAAAAACCTAACTTAAATTATATAAATAGTTTGGCAAGAGAAGATGATTCTATTAAAAATATATATTTATAGATGTAATCAAAACAGAGTTTCCTGAGGAGAAACAAGACTATTATGAAAGTTTTAGTAAAAATGATTTTAAAAAAATAAAAGATAATGTCCACAGACTTAAACATAAAATTAGTATTTTAGGACTTGAAAATTGTTATAAAAATGCAAATGCCTACGAACATAACCTCAGAGTAAATTCTAAAGATAAATCTGAAATTTTTGACAAAACATTAGTTATAATATCTGAATATTTGAAAATAATATAACCCCTTTATGAATTGTATTATTATTGATGACGAAAAGGTCTCCAGAGTTATTCTGAAAACTCTTTGTGACCAAACAAATTTAAATGTTATTAATGAATTTAGTAATGCAATAGATGCTATTAAGTTTTTAAATAAATACGAAGTAGATCTTGTTTTTTTAGATTATCATATGCCAAGTTTTAATGGTTTAGATTTTATTAAAACTCTAAAAAAACCAATAAATATCATCTTAACAACATCCGATCCAAAATTTGCGATTGAAGCGTTCGAATATGATTTTATTATAGACTATCTCCTCAAACCTATAGAAATCTCTAGGTTTAAGAAATCTATTTCTAAAGTTACTAATAAATTAGTCTCTTCAACTGATGTAACTAAACAGCTTGAGATAAATAAAGCTTTTTATATTAACGTAAACAAACGTCTTGTAAAAATTGAAATTGATTCTATTCATGTAATTGAAGCTAGTGGAGATTACGTAATCATTAAAACTGAAGTAGAAAATTATGTAGTTCATTCTACATTAAGAAAAATTAATGATAAACTACCCGATAATATGTTTATCCAAGTTCATCGTTCTTATATTATAAATACCAATCAAATTATTGACATTCAGGACAATACTGTTCTTGTTCAAAAAGAATTAGTACCTATAAGTCGTTCAAAAAGATCTATTCTAATACAGCGATTAGATTTATTATAAATATCCTCCTTCTTACTCTTAATTACCTTCCAATACAAAAAGTGAAGTATTCCTCTTAATGTATTTACTATTAATAACTTATCAATAAATATCCTTAAAAAATTACCAAAAATAAAAAGTAAAAAAACAAAATCCCAACAACTATTTTTAAATTTAATTAACAATGTAATAACCTTTTTTAATAAAGAGTATGTTATAATTGAATTAGATTTTATTGAAAAAAAATTATTTTATCAATTTTCAATCAAAGACAATGGCATGCGAATCGACAAGAGATTTCATGATAAAATATTTAATTTTTTTATCATTTAAATAACTATGAAAAATCTACAGGTATTGGTTTATCTATCGTGAAAAAAATTGTTAATTTTTATAATGGATATTTGGCTAGAAAGTAAAGTTGGGATTGAAACTACTTTTTATTTTATAATAAAAAAATAAATATGGAAAAACCTAACTTAAATTATATAAATAGTTTGGCAAGAGAAGATGATTCTATTAAAAATATATATTTATAGATGTAATCAAAACAGAGTTTCCTGAGGAGAAACAAGACTATTATGAAAGTTTTAGTAAAAATGATTTTAAAAAAATAAAAGATAATGTCCACAGACTTAAACATAAAATTAGTATTTTAGGACTTGAAAATTGTTATAAAAATGCAAATGCCTACGAACATAACCTCAGAGTAAATTCTAAAGATAAATCTGAAATTTTTGACAAAACATTAGTTATAATATCTGAATATTTGAAAATAATATAACCCCTTTATGAATTGTATTATTATTGATGACGAAAAGGTCTCCAGAGTTATTCTGAAAACTCTTTGTGACCAAACAAATTTAAATGTTATTAATGAATTTAGTAATGCAATAGATGCTATTAAGTTTTTAAATAAATACGAAGTAGATCTTGTTTTTTTAGATTATCATATGCCAAGTTTTAATGGTTTAGATTTTATTAAAACTCTAAAAAAACCAATAAATATCATCTTAACAACATCCGATCCAAAATTTGCGATTGAAGCGTTCGAATATGATTTTATTATAGACTATCTCCTCAAACCTATAGAAATCTCTAGGTTTAAGAAATCTATTTCTAAAGTTACTAATAAATTAGTCTCTTCAACTGATGTAACTAAACAGCTTGAGATAAATAAAGCTTTTTATATTAACGTAAACAAACGTCTTGTAAAAATTGAAATTGATTCTATTCATGTAATTGAAGCTAGTGGAGATTACGTAATCATTAAAACTGAAGTAGAAAATTATGTAGTTCATTCTACATTAAGAAAAATTAATGATAAACTACCCGATAATATGTTTATGCAAGTTCATCGATCTTTTATTATAAATACCATGCAAATTATTGACATTTTAGACAATACTGTTATTGTTCAAAAAGAAATAGTACCTATAAGTAATTGGAAAAAATCTATTCTAATAAAGCGATTAGATTTATTATAAATATTCTCCTTCTTAGTTTTAATGTACGCTTAATTACTTTCCAATACAAAAATTGGAAAAGATATGTCCTAAAATATCTTTGTCCACATCATATTCTCCAGTAATATTTCCTAGATGTCTTAAGCATTCTCTAATATCAATAGAAAACAAGTCTGTAGAGATTTCTAAATTAATACCTTTTTTAACAGATATAATTGCTTCTAGCGCGTTGTTTAGTGCTTCAAAATGACGAGAATTAGTTACGATTGTTTCATTATTACTCAAAGCCCCTTTGTTTACTAAAGAAGTAAGTTCTTCATGAAGAGTATCTATTCCAATTTTTTGTTTCGCTGAAAGCAGTAGTATTTCATCAATTTGTGATGTAATCTCCTCTTTTTCTATTGTTGAAAGAGCATCTATCTTATTAGCAATAAGTAATAATCGCTTGTTAGGAAATCGCTTTTTAATAGTTTCTATTTCTGTTTGAAAAACCTCTTTAGATGTAGAAAACTTATTAGAATCAATCAGGAAGATAATTAATTGTGCGTTTTCTGCTTTTTCGTAGGCTTTTTTAATTCCAATACTTTCTATAACATCATTAGTTTCTCTAATTCCAGCTGTATCTATAAATCTAAATGCAACACCATCAATAATGATTTCATCTTCAATAGCATCTCTTGTTGTTCCTGCAATATCAGATACAATTGCTTTTTCTTCGTTTAATAAGGTATTTAATAAGGTAGATTTTCCAACATTAGGTTCACCTATAATAGCAACAGGTATTCCATTTTTCATCGCATTTCCAAAAGAAAAACTCTCTATTAAACGTTTTAAAACTGAAGTAATAGTGCTTACCAATTCTTTAAATTTTGCTCTGTCTGCAAACTCAACATCTTCACCTGAAAAATCTAATTCTAATTCTATTAAAGCTGCAAAATCTAACAATTGAGCTCTTAGCTCTTTTAATTCGTTTGTAATTCCACCACGCATCTGCTGTATTGCCATTTGATGTGATGCTGCAGAATTTGATGCAATTACATCTGCAACTGCTTCTGCCTGGCTTAAATCCATTTTTCCATTTAAGAATGCCCTCATGGTAAATTCTCCATTGTCTGCCATTCTACAACCATTCTTTAGAAATAATTGAATGATTTCTTGTTGAATAAAACTAGAACCATGACATGATATTTCTACAACATTTTCTCCCGTATATGAGCGTGGATTTTTAAAAATAGATACTAGTACTTCATCAATAATTCTAAGGTTATCTATAATATGTCCTAGATGAATTGTGTGTGTGTTTTGATTCTTTAATATTTTACCACTTTTAGAAGTAAAGAACTTTGAAAGTATATCTATTGCATCTTCTCCTGAGATACGAATTACCGAAATGGCACCTATTCCTGATGGTGTAGCTAAAGCTATAATAGAATCGTTTTGAATCATAGTACAAATATACAAGTTCATTGTATTTTATAACCTAAAGTGTCACAAGAAGTCTTCTTTAACATCTAAAAAGTATACAATTGACCAATTTAATACCATAGTAAGGAAAGAAAATATACTATTATAAGTGTTCACAAATTTAAATTAACTAATAGGTTTTGTAATTGGTATTGTTGGATTTATTGTTCTGATAATTCTTTGGTTAGTTAAAAAAGATGAAATATTTGGTATGGATAGACTCAGAAAGCAATCTTAAATATTAGAATTTCAAGATTTTTGTATTTGTTAATCTGTATACCATCAGTCTAGTTATTTGGTTTAGAACATCTTAGATTTATTACTATTGGAGTATTTTATAAAATTGACCTAATAATTACAAGTGTTAAGTGCTAGTAACAATCAATAATCAAATTACCTACTTAGCAGTAAATTCTTATTATAATATTTTTAAATATTATTTTAAATACAGTCAATTACATCTTCATATTCATAAAAGAAAAGTTCAAATTTCGGCATGAATTTCACATAGAATTCATAACAAGACCTCCAAGTGTTTTTGTTATAAATGCTAAATTTTTCTGTATGATTGATGTAAATACGACGAATGATTTTACCATTTTCTAATTCATAGGAGCCATCAAAAATTACTTCTGGCAAGTATTCTTCAATTAAAATGGTTTTTAAAGAAAGGATTTGATCATAAACAATTTCACTTGCAATTTCATCAGAATTTTCAATATCTAGACAAATCATTGCTTTTTTTCTGTCAGCAACAAATTTAAAATTTAATCCTTTTATTTTGGTATTGTAAAGCAGCCATTTTCTTGGAAAGGATTTTCCAAAACTAGTCCAAAATTCTTTTCTAAGTATAGCAGAATCTTCTTTACTAAACATGACTAAAATTATTGTTTTAATTAATATTTATTTAGCCGTGAACTTTAGCTGTATTTCCTCTAGTTTTCATCATTTCTGCTTCAAACTCTAGCAGGTTTTTCCATTTTTCATCTACAATGCTTCTGTTCATATATTTTCTAGCGTAACTCAAAAATAGCGTATAATGATTTGCTTCAGAGATCATTAAATCTTTATAAAATTCGGAAAGTTCTTCATCTTCCATATTTTCAGAAAACACTTTAAAACGTTCACAACTTCTGGCTTCAATTAATGCTGCTACTAATAATCTATGAATTAGAGCTGTTTGTCTATCTTTTGTTTTTGGAAAAAATTTCTGTAGAGATTTTGCATAATCGTTGTGCTGCTCTCTGCCTAATACCATTCCTCTTTTTATCATTAATTGGTGAACCATTTTGAAATGCTCTAACTCTTCTAAGGCGATATCTGTCATATCTTTCACTAACTCAGTTTCCTCAGAATAATTAATGATAATCGAAATCGCATTTGCCGATGCTTTTTGTTCTGCAAAAGCATGATCTGTGAGTATTTGTTCTAAGTTGTCTTTGGCGATTACTACCCAAGATGTTGATGTTTTAAATTTTAATCCAAGCATTTTTATTGTTATTTATTCCAAGCTTCCATAAAAGATTCGCCATTATTTAATTGTTTTGTAAGCTCTATTAGTCCAGCTTTTTTAATGATGTTTATTACTTTTTTTGGCCAAGTTTCTCTAAAGTTGTAGGAATTAATTTTGCCACTTATTAAATTGACAAAATCATTGGATGTTTTTTCTTCTAATAATATTTTCTTTCCATGAATATTCACCAAACTGTCCATTTTTTTTCTTGCATTTCTGTACACTTTTAACCTACTTTTTCGACCAATAAAAGTAGTAACAAAATCAGTAATATTTTGAAGGTGGGCTTTTGTTTTTTCTGTTGGATTATTTTCAAAATAAGCTAAATTAAAAGTAGTAGCCCTAAAGGGTAAAGGCCTATAATCTTTCTTATAACTTTCAGGGCGTTTTTTCCAACTTAATTCAGTCGGCTTGTAGTTTTTTATTTTCACGGAGTCAAATAAAACTTTATTTTCTTTTATGAGAGTTGGTAAATATAGTGCCGGAAGTTGTCTGTTTTTTTTGGTACTATTTAAGCTTAATATATTCCCTGATATTTTACCAATATAGCCCTGGTTCCAGCCAGATTCTAATCCGGCAATGGCTAACAAAGATGCAGGAGGAATATTGTTTTCTAAACAAATTTTAGTTGCTTTTTTAGCAATGCTTTTATAAAATGTTTTTACATGACTGTACTTTCTTAAGGAATATATTTTATTGTCTATATCTCCAAGAAATAATGTTGTGAAAAGTAATAGATGAATACTATATTTCATGATATACTATTATGAAATATGTTGCTTTAACCTAAGTCCAAAATCTGCCAAAGCTTTAATCTCTTTCACTCCAGCTAAACGTTCATTACCAAGAATAAGCAATCCTTTTTCATTAGATTCTATATGGTAGTACTTATTGCTTTCAAAAAATAAAATAAGTTCATCGCTAAAGAATTTTCTAATTTTTTCTTCGTTTTTTCCAGATAAATAAAAGCGTTTAGAAAAATCTGGATGCTCCCCAATATCTATATCTTTAAATCCAGCAAAATGAATGATATATTCAAAAATACCTTCTCTATCTAATGTAAATTGAGGAATAATATTTTTTAATTCAATATATAACATTGTAGCTTTTACATTTTGTTTGGCAATTAATTCTCCCTCAGAGAACTCTATATCAAACAAAGTGCATTGTTCATTTGATAAGGCATTTGATATTTTTGTGATCTGCCTGGTTTTAAAATAACCAAAGTTATGTAGCTCTTTAATTTCTTTTTTGTAAACAGAGTTATAATCCCAATGTAATTCCTCACTAATTTTATACAAAGATTTTTGTCTTTTTGTAAGAGTTATGTTTTTTCCTTTAGGCTTTCCTATAACAAATTTACGAAGGGCAAAAGGGTGAGTGCTACCAGATTTATATCCGTCTAGCCCAATAACTTCAAAATGGCCTCCTTTTCGTTTAAAGCTTTCAGAATAACTGTGTATATTTTCCATTACAGTATGGTCTACAAAATCACACATAGAAAAATCTATAATAACATCTTCGGTTTCTGCAATTTGATCTAATTTAGACTTTAACTTAGAGTAGTTAAGAAAACTAGAGAAATTGTCTACACTTACAAAGTATTTTTCATCTTCTTCAAACATTAAAACATTAGGTTTCAATAAATTTCTAATGAATAATGAAATATTTTTATTAATGATTATATGAATAATAAACGTGGTGAATATACCTATCAGAATTCCACTTATTAAATTTGTAAGTACTGTTATAATTAACGTGACTAAGAATATGATTAATTGTTCTGAACCTACTTTAAACGTTTTTTTAATATTTTCTGGTGAAGCTAGTTTATATCCTGTATATACTAATATTGCTGCCAATGCGGATAGAGGAATATGCCTTAATTCACCAGCAAATAAAACAATAAATGCAACAAGAAAAAGTGCATGAAAAAAGTTTGCAGATCTATTGCTTCCTCTGTTATTTACATTTACAGAACTACGCGCAATTACTGTAACTACATTTAAGCCCCCTAAAAAACCACTAATTACTGTGGCAATTCCCAACGATCGGATGTCTTTATTTACATTAGATCTTCTTTTCTCAGGATCTAGCTTATCTACTGCTTTTATACTTAACAAAGATTCAATACTTGCAATTAAAGTAATGGCTATAACTGCGCTAGAAAATTCATAGGTAAATAATTTAGTGAAATTTGGCTGAGGAAATTCACCAAAAATTTTATCTGGTAAATTAATCATGTATTGGTCTGTGATAGGATACGTTTCAGTTGAAAACATTTCAAAATAATAATACATTCCAATACTAACAAGTACAATCCACATGGGTGCAGGCACTAATTGAAAGTATTTATTTCTTATTTTACTATAAAACACCATAATTAACAAGCTAACAATACCAACAGATCCAGCGTAAATAACACTTTTGTCAGCTGTTTTAATAAATATCAATAGGTCTGCTGGAATAAAGAACAGAAGCTCAAGTATACTTCCAGTTGCTTTTAGATTTCCAAGCATTACATGTATTTGTTTTGCTAAAATTCCAATCCCAATAGCAGCTAACATTCCTTGAATAGCAGATGATGGAAAGAAATTACTCAATGATCCTAACCTAAGAACTCCTAGTATAAACATTAATGCACCTGAAATAATAATTGCTGCTAGCGTGTATAAGTATCCTTCATACATATTTCCTTCTCCTAGGATGGTGATAGCACTTAAAATAACAACAACTAAACCATTACCTGGTCCAGTAATCGTTACGTTAGATCCTCCTAAAACAGTACATACTAATCCACCAACAATGGCTGCAATGATTCCAGAAATTGGAGGAGCACCTGATGCTAAAGCTAAGCCTAATCCTAAAGGTAAAGCCACTAATGATACTACAAATCCAGAAAAAATATTTCTTGGAAGCTCACCAACGAATGTTTTAATAGGGCTTTTTTTAGTCATTATTTTACAATTAAAACATCTGTAGGAAGTTCTGTGAGGATATACTCAATATCATGAGGGAAAATTCTATCTAAAATTGTGGTTTTTGAGGGAGCATTCATAACTAACAAATCAGCTCTTTTCACTTTGGCATAATGCCCAATTGAGTACCCACGCTTTCCAAAAATACTTTGAATCTTTATAGAAACCCCTTCAGTATCAATTGTTTCTAGTATTTTATGGACTCTAGAATCTTCTCTTCTTTTTAACTTTTCTTTTTCAATGGTTGCTTTTCGTAATGAGTGATCATCAGAAACTATCACCTCAATTTCTTTTTGGCTAATTTCTTCTACTATGGTAATTCTTTTACATACTAATGCTTTAGAGACTAAAAAAGAAGCTTGTATTGTTTCTATTGTTTTTTTGTCTTTTAAACCATTTACGACTATGTGATTGCATTTAACTCTTTCTATAGACGGCTTTATAAGTAATAATACAGAGCAATTGGCTTTTCTTGTTAATTCTCTAGCGACTGATCCAACATAGTATTTGTATAAATTTTCTTGTTGCAAAGCCCCTAAAATTAGTAGATCAATATTTTCTTCTACACTTGTTTGCAGAATTATATCTACAGGTTTTCCTTTTTGCCAAACTGTTTTTATAGGGAATTTTAAGATGGGTGCTTCTGAAATTAATTCTGATAATTGCTGTTCTTTTTCAATTGTTTTTTCACCAACATGAACACCAACAAGCTGAGCTTCAAACATATTAGCTAATCGAACAGCTTCAAAAATATTTGGCTTTAAATTTGGTGAAAAAGCAATTCCAACTAAAATTTTTTTTATGCTTTGCAATTGTAATTATTTTATGATATCAAAAGTACAAGATAGTACTTTCATGCAAAGAAAAAAATAAAAATTTTGATCATAAAAACCATTTTTTTTCACCAGTGGATGATTATGTTAGCTTAAGAGAGCTGGTTAGAAATTTATCAAATCTTTATGAAATACCAATACATTCAGATAAAGATTATAAAGAAACCCTAGAAAAATTGGATATGCAACTAGAATCTATTCCACTATTTGTAAAAACCGTTGATAACAATATTTTTGTATTGTCTGAATTTAAGTCTAAAAAATTTCCTAAAAAAGATGCTGTTTTGGTTTATGTTGGACAAAAAATCTAAAAAAAATTACAAATCTAACTGAAAAGTATCCTTCAGTTTTTTAAGGAAAGGATTTTTCTTTTTTAACTTATTGTATTTCTCTTGAGGAGTATAGGCAAATTTCTTTTCTACTGATTCATTGACTACAACGTTAATAGTGATTCCAAAGTTATTTAGAGACTCTCTTAAAAACTTTATGAGTTTGGGTCTTCCAAGCTTTAACTGATCTTCCATGAGTTTGTTAGGAAGCATAAATTTAACGTGAAAGTTTTCTTTTAGTGATGGCAGGTCTGCAGCAAGAATTGAAGCCATACTTTTTTCCCCTTTTTTAATTAGTAATTTTTGATAATCACTCCAAGTTTTTTGCAATTCTTTTTCCGTAAAAGAATCTTTCGGATGATTATCATAATTAACTTCAAGTAACGTCTTTTGCTGTTCTTTTTTTTGATGTATACTTTTTAGTGAAAGCGAATTACTCCTTCTTTTAAGATTTTGTAAAACCGGAGGTTTTGCAGTAGGTATTTCTGGAGATATTACTTGTTTAATAACATCTTTTATGACTTCCTTTTTAATAACTACAGGTCTTACTTTTACAATAGTATTCTGTTTTTTTATTGGAGATAACGAAGTAAAAAAAGTAGCAGGAATTATGTAGTTAGTTGACTTTTTTTTTTCTCCATCAAAAGTGATAGAGGCAATTTGCATTAATGTTAACTCTACAAGTAGTCGTTGGTTTTTACTAATCTTATAATTTAAATCACATTGATTGGTTTTTTCTATAGATTGTATAAGAAATGTAATAGATGCTTTAGAAGACTGATCTAAGTATTTTTTTTTTGCATTATCACCAACTTCAAGTAAATCGATTGTTGCAGTATCTTTAGCGACCAATATATCTCTAAAGTGTGAAGCCAATCCGTTTATAAAATGGTGACCTTCAAAGCCTTTAGCTAATATGCTGTTAAAGTTATTTAAAACGTCTGGAATTTTATTTTCTAACAACAAATCTGTCATTTTGAAATAACTATCATAATCTAAGACATTTAAGTTTTGTGTAACTGCTTCACGAGTTAAATTTTTTCCAGAAAAACTTATGACTCTATCAAAAATTGATAAGGCATCACGCATGGCACCATCTGCTTTTTGGGCGATGATGTGTAAGGCATCATCATCTGCAGTAATTCCTTCCTTTTCAGCAATTGTTTTTAGATAATTTTTAGTATCTAAGACGGTAATTCTTTTAAAATCAAAAATTTGGCACCGAGATAAAATTGTAGGAATAATTTTGTGTTTTTCAGTAGTTGCTAAAATAAAAATAGCATGAGCTGGTGGTTCTTCTAAAGTTTTTAAAAATGCATTAAAAGCAGCTTGAGATAACATATGAACCTCATCAATGATATAGACTTTATAACTCCCAGTTTGAGGTGGAATTCTAACCTGATCAGTTAGACTTCTAATGTCATCTACAGAATTATTTGAAGCAGCATCTAACTCAAAAATATTAAAGGCAAAATCTTCGTTATTTGAAGTTGCCCCTTCCTGATTGATTCTTTTAGCTAAAATTCTTGCACAAGAAGTTTTTCCAACTCCCCTTGGTCCTGTAAAGAGTAAAGCTTGTGCTAGATGATTGCTTTTTATTGCATTTTCTAGAGTATTTGTAATGGTTTGCTGTCCAATAACATCCTCAAAATTTTGAGGTCTGTATTTACGCGCAGAAACGATAAAATGCTCCATATATGATTGCTTATCTTTGTCTAACAAATGTAAGTATCTACAATAGTATTCACAATATGCTTTCTTAACAAAATACTAAAGTTGTAAACAAATTGTAATAATTATTTATTTTTGTGACTATGATAATATAAAAATTTAAACATGAAAATTAACAAAAACATCATCCTTCTAATTATCCTATTTTTTTTAGCAATTTCTTATAGTTTTAAAGAAGTTTTTATTAAAAATAATTTAGTTCTTAATAAAATTAATCAAAGTGATAAAGTTGCATATTTTGCAAGTGGCTGCTTTTGGTGTGTAGAAGCAATTTTTGAAAGCGTAGAGGGTGTAAGTGAGGCTATTTCTGGGTATGCTGGAGGGCATACAAAAAGACCAACGTACCAGACAATAGGAACAGGTAGGACAGGTCATGCCGAAGCTGTTGCGGTATATTACAACCCAGAAAAAGTAAGTTTTAAAACATTGGTAGATGTGTTTTTTGGATCACATGATCCAACAACAAAAAATGGGCAACACCCAGATTATGGAAGTCAATATAGGTCTATTGCCTTTTACAATACAATGAATGAAAAAAAAGTCATAGATCTTGCTATTCAGAAATTAAATAAAGAAGTCTACAACAACAAAATTGTTACTGAAGTAACTCAGCATACTGTTTTTTATGAAGCTGAAGATTATCATCAAGATTATGAGAAACTTAACCCTTACAACAGTTATGTAAGAAATGTATCTGTTCCAAGATTAAAACGCTTTCAGAAGAAATTCCCTAAGATTCTAAAAGAAAAACATTAGAGTTAAATCTATTCCTTCTATTCTATAGTTGTAATTTTAACACAAAAAAAACACTGCAATTAGCAGCGTTTTAAAATCTTATTCTCGATAAATTTTTTCATATAAATCGTTATAATTTCCTTTAATGATTTCTCGTTTCATTTTCATTGTAGGTGTAAGATGACCGCCTTCTATAGTCCATTCATCAGGAGTTAATTCAAATCTCTTTATTTTTTCCCAGCTTCCAAATCTTTTATTACATTGGTCAACTTCTAATTGAATTCTATCAATTACAATTTTAGAGTTAGCTATTTCTTCATGAGAAACACCAATATTGTGTTTTTTCTTCTCTATCCAGTCTTTAATAAAAACAAAGTTAGGTTGAATTAAAGCTGCAGGCATTTTTTCATTTTCACCAATTACCATCACTTGCTCTATGAATAAAGATTGTTTTAATTCTCCCTCTAATAGAGGTGGTACAATATATTTACCTCCTGAGGTTTTAAACATTTCTTTTGTTCTTCCAGTAATTTTCAGAAACCCATCTGCATCAATTTCTCCTTTATCACCAGTATGAAAATATCCATCTTTAATTACTTCTGCTGTTTTTTCGGGATCTTTATAGTATCCCTGCATTACATTGGGTCCTTTTACTAAAATTTCTCCGTTATCAGCAATTTTAACTTCCACATCATCAATTACTCTTCCAATAGCTCCAACCCTAAAACCTCGAACACCATTTTGCTCAATAAAACTCATTGAAGTTACAGGAGATGTTTCTGTTAACCCATAACCCTCCATAATTGGCATTCCAGCTGCGGCAAAAACTCTTGTGAGTCTTTGCTGTAAAGCTGAAGCACCTGAAACCATTAATTTAATTTCACCTCCTAAAGCCATTTGCCATTTAGAAAAAATTAGTTTTCGAGCTATTCCTAATTGTTTTTCATACCACCAACCATTTGCGCCATATGGTTCATATTTTAAACCCAAATCTACTGCCCAAAAGAATAGTTTCTTTTTTATACCCGTTAATTCTTGTCCTTTTAAAACAATTTTATCAAAGATTTTTTCATATAAACGTGGTACAGCTGTCATAACATTAGGCTTAATTTCTTGAGCGTTTTCTACTAATTTTTCAACTCCTTCAGCAAAATATATTTCTATTCCACAATATTGATATAGGTAGAGTATCATACGTTCAAAAATATGACAGACAGGAAGAAAACTCAGTGCCTTATCATTTCCTTTAGCTAAAGGAACATTTTTTTCACTAGTTAAAACATTAGAAACAATATTACCGTGAGAAAGCATCACACCTTTTGGCCTTCCTGTGGTTCCAGAAGTATAAATAAGTGTTGCTAAATCCTCACTTTTTACAGCGTCTTTTCTTGCTTCAACTTCATCTTGATTACTAGTATCTTCACCTAAAGCTAAAAGATCTTTCCAGCTTTTTTCGTCAGCAATGTCATCAAAAGTATATATTTCTTTGAGAGAAGTATTCCCTTTTATCTTATTTAATTTTTCAACAATACTAATATCTGATGCAAAACAATAAATAGCTTCAGAATGATTTAAAACATATTCGTAGTCTTCTTTAGAGATAGTTGGATATATTGGTACATTTTGTGCACCAATCTGAAGAATACCGATATCTATAATATTCCATTCTGTTCTATTTGTAGTAGAAATAATAGCAATTTTATCATTTGCTTTTATTCCAAGACGTAACAATGCTCTACTGATTGAATTTGCCTTACTAATATATTCTTCACTAGAGGTAGATACCCATTTGTTTCCATATTTTGTTACAAATGCATTATGTAATTTATATTTTTTTTGTGAATAGTAAGGGAAGTCAAATATTCTAGTAATTTCTGAAGACATAAAGTTTTTCTTTGTTAAAGTTATCAATGCCAAATTACGAAAAATCAATAGATTTCACAATATGATATTTTAAGTCATTTATTTTAAAGATTATATATTTTATTATAAAGATTTTTATGTTTTTCTAAGATCACTTTTCTCTTCATTTTAAGAGTAGGAGTTAAGTGTCCTGATGTTGCTGTCCATTCTTCACCTGTTATTTGAAACTCTTTGATTTGTTCCCAATTCCCAAAACTCTTATTGCATGTATCTATCTCTTTTTGAATTCTTTGTCTTAATTTCTGGTTATCTTGAACGTTATCTATTTTGTATCCTTTTCTCTTAGCCCATTCATTTATATATTCAAAATTAATTTGAATAAGAGCTGCAGGCATTTTTTGTGCTTCACCAATAACCATTACTTGATCTATAAAACGTGATTTTTTTAATTCAGTTTCTATCACAGTTGGAGCAATATATTTTCCACCAGAAGTTTTAAAAATTTCTTTTTTTCTATCAGTTATTTTTAAAAACCCTTCAGAATCAATCTCTCCTATATCACCGGAGTGAAGGTATCCATCCTTTATAGTTTCGGCAGTCAAATCTTCCCTTTTATAATAACCCTGCATTACACAATGTCCCTTCATTAAGATTTCTCCATCATCGGCAATTTTAATTTCAACACCTTTTAATGGCTTACCAACGGTTCCAATTTTTAAAGAATTATTTCTTAAATCATTTAATGTTGCACCAGGTGAAGATTCGGTCATGCCATAGCCTTCATAAACTGGAATTCCGGCCGCTGTAAAAACTTTAATCAACCTTGGTTGAAGAGGAGCGCTTCCTGAAATCATAAATTCTAAATTGTTTCCTAAAGCTTCCTGCCATTTACTAAAAATTAGTTTTCTAGCTATTTTTAATTGAAAATGATACCAAACACCATTTTTCTTGTAAGGTTCATAACGTTCACCTAATGCTAATGCCCAAAAGAAAAGTTTTTTCTTTAATCCGTTTAGTTTACTTCCTTTGTCTAAAATTTTATCAAATATTTTTTCTAGAAGTCTTGGAACTACTGCCATCATATTAGGCTTAACTTCTCTGATATTATCTCCTAATAGCTCTATGCTTTCGGCAAAATAAGTGCTAAAACCCATCATTTGAGAATAATACCCTGATACTCTTTCAAAGACATGACTTACTGGTAGGTAGCTTATTGTTCTTTTTCCGGACCCTTGAATATCTAATCTATCTGCTGTTACCTTTATATTTTGAACGATGTTTTCATGTGATAACATCACTCCTTTTGGAGTTCCTGTTGTTCCTGATGTATAAATTATGGTAGCAATGTCTTTTGGGCTCACAGACTTCTTCAATTCTTCAACCCTAACTTGAGAACTTTCATCTCTTCCTAGATCTAAAAAAGAGTTCCAACCAAATTTAGAGTCATCATCAAGACGAAATACTTCTTTAAGTTGTGTTTTACCTTGAACAGCTTTCACTTTTTCAAAGATATCATCACCAGCAATAAAGCAATATTTTGAATCTGAGTGGTTTAATACATATTGATAATCTTTTTCAGATAATGTTGCATATAAAGGCACATTTTGAGCACCTATTTGTAAGATTCCAATATCTAAAAAATGCCATTTAGGTTGATTAACAGGAACTATTATGGCAATTTTATCATTTGCTTTAATACCTAGCGTAAGTAGTGCCCTACTTACTTGGTCAGAAATAGTAATAAAATCCTGACTTGTATAACTTTTCCATATATCATTTTCTTTGTATACTAATGATTTTTTTTGCGGAAAGTTGTTGTTCTGATATTGAATACAATCAAAAATACGTGTTATTTTATCTTTCATAAAGGTTCTAATATAACAGCAAGATAAAAAAAAATAGGCTTCATTTCTGAAAACCTATTTAACTTTATTAATAATTAACTTCCCTTACCTTGTTAATTATTAATAATAAAAATACTTTTTTTACTTAATGTTGTAAAATAAAGTATGTTACTATTTATAAAAAGCACAATATTAATTTTATAGGATAATACGTAGTTAAAATTTATTTATTTTTTTCTAAAATTCACTAAAACATTTGAAGCAAAACATATAAATATTAGTTCTTTTTTTCTTAAAATAGTTGGGAAATTATTGTTTTATAATTTTGTAGATTTTTGAATAATTTTTTGAAGTAATTTTCATTAAATAAATTCCTTTAGATAAACTACCATAATCGATAGTTTGAGAACCAGAATAAATAGATGGTGTTCTTATTAATTGCCCATGAATATTATAAATACTTATTTTGTAATTATTTTTTGGTGTTGTTATATACAAGAAATTTTTTAATGGATTGGGGTGTACACCAAAACTTGATTCTATAATATCTGAATTACCTAATTCTTCGTTATCAATAACATTAATAGTCAAGTCATCAAAATAAAATCCGTCAGCTCTCACTTCTCCATCAGTCACAAAATTAAAACGTATTGTAATTTCTTCACCTAAATAATCATTTAAATCAATTTGCTCTAGTACCCAATCATTTTGAGAGCCATCGTATAGGGGTTCTCCAGTTGGTTGAGTCTGATTATCACTTCCCTCGTTAGTGAAGAGACCACATTGAGGGATCCATGAATTACCATTGTCTAACGAAACTTCCAATTGAACATAGTCCCAATTATTTTCTATGTCCCACTTTGCATAAAAAGTAATATTTGCACTAATTGCATTGGTTAAAATCACCTCCTCTGATATAGTAATGGTTTTATTCTCATTATTTTGATAATTTCCATTTGGAGAATCTGTAATTGAACTTGATGGAGATACGAAAGATGTATTTGTGGTATTCCAACCGTTATTATTAAAATTATTGGTTACACTATTACCATAATCTTCAAAAACAGGAATTATCTTTCCATACACTTTCTTTACGAGAACTTTTTGCTCATAGTTACCATTATTTACTATGAGTTCAAATACTATATTGTCACCGGGTTGAGTATCGTTTAATAAGGTATATTGTATTGATCCATTGGTCTCTTCTAGAAGTTCTAAGTTTGAAAATAATATAGGATCACCAACAGCACTAATATTTAAAGAAATAGGGTTGACACTTATTGTAAAGTTCCCATTTCCAGAAATACCCATTCTTTTTAAGTTAAAAGTTTGATTTATTATAACTTCATCACCTATAAATGCAGGAGATGTGTCATTTAAAACGGCATAGTTGTTAACCATTTTTGCTGATGTTGTATTGAGATACATCATACTTTTAGCAATCTCTTCTATTTGGCTTGATGGTGGCCAAAATTCAGAACCTATTTCTGGAGTCATTGCATAAATTTTGTTGTGTGTCCCAATGGTTCCATACATATAATCATCACTATCTCCTGCTGCAGGATATAATCCAGAGGATAATATATTATTAAACCCATTTCTTGAAACTAATTCTTCAGAAATTATTTCGAATACTTCATTTTCTGGAGTTGGGGCATCACTGGTATATCCATATGGGTATAACAATAGGTCCCCGTATGAATGATTATTAAATGCCATAACAAAATTATGTTGCTCACAAAACCACTTGATAGCTTGATTCTCTATTTCAGAAAACGGAGCTGATCCATGGTACGATGAACTTCCAGTATTGCTTGAAGCTCCTTCACCCCCCCAAACGCCATTACTTGAATTACCATTAATATAATAGTCGTAATTACGATTATTATCTACGCCATATCCATTTTTTCTATTTTTTCTCCAAAATCCACCTCCGTTAGGATCTGTTTTTTCGTTGTATAGATAACCATCTGGATTAACAACTGGAACAAAAAATAGCTCTGTATTATCTACGATACTTTTTATTTCATTATCTAATTCATAGTTTTCTAATAAATACCACATGTAAAAAATAAGTTGAGAAAGTGAATTAGGTTCTCTAGCATGATGAATTGCAGTGTAAAGAATTTGAGGTTCTTCTTCTGACGAAATAGTTGGATTATCACTTATTTTAACCCATTTAATTCCATTTCCTCCTATTGAAGGTGTGGTAGAATTATCTGGTTCACCTTCTGTAAGGAAATCACTGATATTTTCTTTAGTTGATATGAGTTGTGGGTATAATGATTTCATTAAATCTAATTGATCTAGCATTTCTTGGTAGGTTAAATACCCTCCCATAGAACCTAAAGTGAAATTATTAGGTGTTTGGTAATCTGAAGATGATTGATTTTCACAAGATGGATTTTTTTTTGTAACGCTTTTAATCGTATTGCGTTGAAGAAAATATTCTTTAGAATCTTCAATTAAAAGATCTACTTTATACCCTGCATTTCTAGCCTTTTCAATTTCTGAAACAGAGAAATCAGAAATAATAAAAACTCCTTTTTTATGAACCCCATGATCTACTGGTATTCCGATTAATTCTAATGTTCTTAAATCATCAGGTTGATTGTAATTAATTTTAGCTCGTTGGTGCTTTTCCTGTACGTTTTGACTAAAAATGTTTTGGATTACCAATAAGAAATAGACTAAGAATGTTTTTTTCAATTTGTCTGTGTGAGTAGTTATTAAATTCCTTTACTTTCTAACCATTGTCTAGCATTTACAAAAGCTTCAATCCATGGTGAAACTTCATCTTTTCTTCCCTGTGGATAGTTAGCCCAATTCCATTGAAAAGTTGAACGCTCTATATGAGGCATGGTTACCAAGTGCCTACCTGTTTTGTCGCACATCATTGCTGAATTAAAATCAGATCCATTTGGATTATGAGGATATGCTTCGTAACTATATTTAGCTACAATATGATAGCTTTCTTCGGCATAGGGTAACTTAAATTTTCCTTCTCCATGTGAAATCCATACCCCAAGAGTTGATCCAGCTAAACTAGATAACATGATTGAATTATTGTTTTCTATTTTTACAGAAGTAAACGCACTTTCATGCTTCTTAGAATCATTGTAAGTCATTTTTCCATGAATTTCATGTTCTGGGTTCATTAAATCTAGTTCCATCCATAATTGACAACCATTACAAATACCAATACTTAAAGTATCTTCTCTTTTAAAGAAGTTTTTTAATGCTTTTTTTGCTTTAGGATTATACAAAAATGCTCCCGCCCAACCTTTAGCAGAGCCTAAAACATCAGAATTAGAGAACCCACCAACGGCACCAATAAACTGAATATCTTCTAATGTTTCACGACCAGAAATTAAATCTGTCATGTGCACATCTTTTACATCAAAACCTGCTAAATGCATTGCATTAGCCATTTCACGTTCAGAATTACTACCCTTTTCACGTATAATTGCTGCTTTTGGTCTTAGTTTGTCTTTACTAATGACAGGAAGTTTTCCAGTAAAATTTTTCGGAAACTCATATTTTAATGGTTGTTTTTTAAAATTATTAAATCTATGTTCTGCTAAACCATTTGAGGTTTGTTTTTGATCTAATAAATAAGAAGTCATAAACCATGTATCTCTTACTTTAGATACATCAAAAATAAAGTTGTCTTCATAATTTTTAATAGTTACAGTTCCTTTATCTATAACCTTACCAATAGTGAAGAACTCAATACTTTCATCTAGCAATGTTTTCTCTATTGAAGCATCGGCTTGAAAAATGATTCCCGTATTTTCTGAAAATAATAACTTAATAGAATCACTTTCAGATAGTGATGTTAAATCAATATTTGCACCTAGATTATTGTCTGCAAAACACATTTCTAGAAGTGTTGTAATGAAACCACCAGATGCAACATCGTGTCCTGCACTAATTTTGTCTTCTTTAATTAAGTTTTGTATTGTGTTAAATACATTTTTTAAAAAATGAGAACTTTTTACATCAGGTGTTTCATTACCTATAGTATTTAAAACCTGATTAAAAGAGCTTCCACCTAATTTATATGAATCTTGTGAGATATTTATATAATAAATAGCATCACCATTGTACTTTAAAACAGGCTCAACAACTTTTGAGATTTGATTACAGTTTCCAGCAGCAGTAATAATAACAGTTCCAGGTGAAATTACTTCTTCATTTGAATACCGTTGTTTCATAGACAAAGAATCTTTACCAGTAGGAACATTAATCCCTAATTCAATTGAAAACTTTGAAATTGCCTCAACAGCTTCATAAAGGCGAGCATCTTCACCTTCGTTTTTACACGGCCACATCCAGTTTGCAGATAAAGACACACTTTTAATATTGTCTTTTAAGGGTGCCCAAATAATATTTGTTAGCGCTTCAGTAATTGAGTTTCTACTGCCAGCTTTGGGGTTTATTAGGCCAGAAATAGGTGCGTGTCCTATAGAAGTTGCAATTCCTTCTTTTCCATTATAATCTAGTGCCATAACGCCCACATTATTTAATGGAATTTGAAGAGTTCCTACACATTGTTGCTTGGCTACTTTACCACCAACACATCTATCTACTTTATTTGTTAACCAATCTTTACAGGCTACCGCTTCTAATTGTAGAACTTGCTCTAAGTAAATATGTAAATTTTTGGTTTTGTATCTGGGGTTTTTATAATTTCTTTGAACAGTTTTGTCTGTCATTATGGTTTTAGGAGAGCTTCCAAACATATCTTCTAAAGCTAAATCCATGGGAGTATCTCCATTGGTTATAGATTCAAAAGTAAACCGATGGTTTCCAGTAACATCTCCAACGGTATACATTGGTGAACGTTCTCTTTCAGCTATTTTTTGAAGAATGCCTATATGCTTTTCTGCGATGACTAGACCCATTCTTTCTTGAGATTCATTCCCAATAATTTCTTTTGCGGATAAGGTTGGGTCACCTACGGGAAGCTTGTCTAAATTTATTTTTCCACCAGTATCTTCTACCAATTCAGATAAACAATTTAAATGACCTCCTGCTCCGTGGTCATGAATAGAGACAATGAAATTTTCTTCACTTTCTACCATTCCTCGTACTGCATTGGCAGCACGTTTTTGCAT